>JAHZLG010000206.1 GCA_022599995.1 Alphaproteobacteria bacterium
AAGATACATATTGCCTTGAAAAACACCCTCCGCACGCGACCGAACAGAAACACCAACCGCCTTGCCAAAACGAAAATCCGCGCCTACCCGCTTTGCGCTTTATGGCAAGCACGCCGTATGGGCAGCCCTTGCCAACCGAAGCCGCAAGGCAAGCCGACTGCTCGTCTCGGCGAAGGGCTACGACATCGACAAAGCGCACACCCTGCTACAAGACATCTGCCCGTGGCGACTGTCCTCCTTCGGTGATGCTTTGGGGAGCGATGGCATCGCGACGACAATTTGCTCCGATGGCGAGCTCGCCCGCGCCATTGGGACGCCCTCGATCGAAGAGGGGGCGATACAAAAAACCCATCAAGGGTGGGGGCTCGAGTGCCTGCCACTGCGCCCCCTAGGGCTCGAGGAACTGGAGGACTGTGCCATTGGCACCGCTTCACCGATAGTGACACACAACCCGCAAGGGCATCCCGCGCATGTTGCACATGAGCATCCAGCGCATGTTGCGCATGAGTATCCAGCGCATGTTGCGCGGGGGCATCACGATCACGAGGCCCTGTCTCCACAGCAACAAATGCCCCGTATAATCGTGGCAGTCGATGGCATCACCGACGTGCGGAATCTCGGCGCAATCGCAAGAGTTGCCCTGCTTCAGGGGGCTGATGGGATACTCATGTGCGACCACCACTCCCCCAAAGAGTACGGCAGTATTGTCAAAGCCGCCGTTGGCGCATGGGATATACTGCCGATTTGCCGCGTCACGAATCTGAGCCGTGCGCTGAACAAGCTGAAAACAAGCGGGTGGTGGGTGCACGGATTGAGTCTGCAAGGGAGATCACTGATGGGACGAAACCCCATCGGGAGCCAGCACGATGCGGCGACGGCAAACACTGTAACAAGCAGTGAGGCAAGCAAAATCGTGATCGTGATAGGCGCCGAGGACAAAGGAATACGGCGATTGACCGCCGACACCTGCGATCAACTTTGGATGTTGCCTATGCAACCTCGGTATTGTCCCTCGACTGATAAGCACCCTATAGGCCCGGAAAGCCATAATGTCGCGGTCGCCCTCGGCATGGCATTGGCACTGTTGCAGGCGGTATGATGGGGATTGTCTCTGCCCTCCTCGTTGAGAGGTAATCCTGCATGCAGGACAGCACGACCGAAGCCACCCCCGAGTCGGATACCGCGGCAGAGGACATCCAGCAGGCAACCGAAGCAAGACGATTGCTCATCGCGAAGACATGCGCGCTCGTGATAGGCGCATTGATTGTGATCGCCTTTGCGGTGCTCGTGCTCGCGATGACCGGCTTCATCAACACAACAGACGAAAACCCTCCGGTGCAACGGCTGCCTGCCGCGACTAGCGTCCAGACCGCGTACGATGGCACTGAGCCACAAGGAAATGTCTTCGACCTCCACCTACCCCTCGGTTGCCACTTCGACGCCGTGCAAGCCGCGGCTGTCGTTGTCCGGTGCGACGACCACACGCGGCTTTATTTTATTGACCCCGTAGGTGGTCGGGTGACCATGCAGGTCAATCTCTATCCACACGGGTCTGCGCCGATCAGTCCGAATTGACCCCCCTCCCCCCCTCCCCCCCGGGCGAAACATCATCGCAGACAAACAGCACGCCTACCTGAGATCAGCGGAAGCAGGAGGCACCATCCCCTCAAAGGCAACAATCAGCGCATCGAGGGAATGATTCATGGCCAATATACGCCGGACATCGCCATAAAATACCAGCAACACCCCATGCAAATGCCGCAATCGACGCAACTCTTCGGAGGAAAATCCACCGCGGCGATCGGCCTCGCCAAACAGTGATGACGAATAGAGTGTTGCAGCGGCCTCCTCTGACAACGAAGACGCCCAACTATCCGAGGCCTCTCTATCACGATGACAAGCGTTGTGATGGTCGCCACCATGATCATGGTTGTTGCCCCCGCCGTCAGTGCCACCCACAGCCCCCGCAGACCCTCCCACAGCAAGGTTCATCGAGGCCAAATACACGCGCCACGCCCCAGCAGTCGCACGCAATGCTGCAACCGACCCCCTGACCTTGCCCCCAACACGCAAATCCCCCAATCCAGCGTTGCGAAATCCCAAATCCATGTTCGACACAAAACACTCGACAAGGACGCGTCCACTCAGCGCATTACCCGCACCCGCACCTTCGCCACCATCGCCCGCGTCCATCGTTTCCGAGGACGACGAGTTGTCGCCAACCTGATTGCCCAAGGCAACCAGAACAAGAGCAACATGCAGCGACAAAAGATCAAAACGACCAGCAAAACTATCCGAGACCCCAACAAAGTCTGCCACTCCCTCCTCATGCTCTAGGGCATGTTCGGGGGCATTCGATTCGACAGTTGCCGATGCAGCACTCGACCCCTGCAGGTAATAGCGGGGGAGCAATGACTGATGCACCAAGGCGTGCAAAATCTTGCGAGTCTGACGCCGCCGGTGCAACGAAGGGAATTTTGCCGCTCCAGCAAGGCCAGCGCGACGAAAGGGCAACCCAAAAATAGCTGAAACCATAAATGCAGACACCATAAGAAAAGAAGGACGGAGGCACGACACCCATCGAGCACAACACACGATGCACGATGCACGATGCGTTACACGCACAATGCGCTGGACGCAATGCACAACGCACTGGACGCAACGCACTATGCACTGGACGCAACGCACAATGCACTGGAGGCAACGCACAATGCGCTGGACGCAATGCACGATGGACGCAACACACTATGCACTGGACGCAACGCACAACGCACTGGACGCAACGCACCACGCACTGGACGCAACGCACCAGGCACTGGACGCAACACTATGCACTGGAGGCAACGCACAGCGCACTGGACGCAACGCAATGCACTGGACGCAACGCACAACGCACTGGAGACAACACACTATGCACTGGACGCAACGCACAACGCACCACGCGCTAAGCACTTTGGCAACCATAACAACCACCGAAGCCGGTTTTCGTATAAGGCATGACAACGCCAAATGCAGTCGCAATCACAAAGCATCTGGTGTATAAGGTACTTCGCGAAAACGGACAATGTCTCAACCATAGTGCTATCAATCGGAGGTGCTCAAGGACACCCGTAGACACTGGATGACACATTTGCCAACCCGTGCTCGAACCCAAACGCGGCGCACACCATTGGGATGCGGGTATCTCTTTTGCCCCTCGGCATCCACGCCCACAACCAGCCCCCCCACCCCTCCACCCCTCCACCCCTCCACCCGATTCAGGGATGCGGCAACGTGCCAACTAAGTCACGCCTAAACCACGAATAAGCCGCTGCCCCCCCGCCAACCAAGACGTGTCCCTCATGCCTGTGCATCAAACATTGCTCGGTGCGGATTCCGTGCCCGTGATGCCTACGCATCACCCCATGCCCGACCGCCACTAGACCACCATCATGTTGTCTTCTCGCCTGCACTGCTTCGGCCCTAAGTCGTTTGCGCAACCCCTCGGCTCACGACATCGAGCCGAAATATGCCCTGATCGCGCGCCGAGTAATCCAACAACAAGGAACTTTCTCCGCACGTTGTCGAGCGGCGCGCTGATCGTGCTGGTCTTGCTGGTGACCTCCTGTGCCCCGGAGCAACGACGCGCCGGGACGCGCGTCGACAGTGATCTCTGGCAACAAATCGATGGCGCAAGCAGCTTAGAGTCTATCGAGCA
>JAHZLG010000207.1 GCA_022599995.1 Alphaproteobacteria bacterium
CTGTTACTGCATATGTTCCTAAACCTAAACTTTGCGCTGTTCCTTGTAATGGACTTGGGCCATAACCAGAAGCTCTATAACCTCCAGCACCACCACCTCCAACACCATCGCCCAACAGGTGCACCAGCAGAAGAAACAGGCCAACAACCACAACCCATTTGAGGAAAACGCGGGTTAGGTAAAACCACATCAGCAAGTTGACCGGGATTCGGCGGGTTGCTTCGGCCCTGGTGCGTTCGGATTTGGCCAGCCGCACCTGGTCGCGGGCGCGAATGCGCTTCAGCTCAATACGCCGTTGTTCGCGCAACGCCGCGCGGCTTAAGCCGATCACCCTGAGTTTGTTGTCTTGTTGCCGCCGCTGTCGGTATGCGCGCATATCGCGGCGCGCTTGGAGCAATGCTCTAAAGCGACGAGCGCCCGGCGGCAGGTTTGTCGCTAATTTGTACCGTTGCTCTGGGGTTCGGTACAGTTGCAGTTTGCGTCTTCCGCTTTTTTTCCACGTTGTTTTTTGTGGAAAATCTTGTTCCTCGTGGACAGAGTCGGCAGGTAGTGGCGTTATGCGCATCCAATTTCCGGCCTGCTCATCTTCGCTGGCGGAGGGCGTTGCGTTTTCTCGCGCGCTATACGGTGCGTTTTCTCGCGCGCTATACGGTGCGCTTTCTCGCGCGGAATACGGTGCGCTTTCTCGCGTGGTATACGGCGCGCTTTCTCGCGCGGAATACGGCGCGCCTTGCGCTTGCCTATTGCCCGACAGCTCGTGCGTCAGATCGTCCGCATTTGTTTGGCTAGCGGCATCGGCTTCGGCATCGGGATCGGTTTTGCCCGTTGCGGCAACAACAGCGTTTTCGTCATGCCGCGGATTGATCGGCGGGTTGCTAGCCATGCACGCTTCCTCGCTCCACTGCGGCTTTGCCGGCTTCTCCCGCGCGCGCAAGGGCAAACCACCTGAACCACGGGAAGAGGTACCAAAGGATCGATCCAAGCACGATAAAAGCGATGAAGGTGAGATAAATCGACAGGGCAAGTCCCCCAGTGAGATAGGTACGTGCCAAGAATATCCACGCAATGCTGAGCCCTACGCCAAAGGTAATCGCAACCGCCATATCCCAAGGGCGCAGTTGGCGCACCCATACTTTCGTGTTCAAGGCGGCAATGATTCCCAGACAAACAACAAAAGAGCCGAATGGGGCGGTCACAATCTCAACCAGTTGGCGTGGGATGGGCTCGCCCGGTTGGCGGGCTCGGTCAAGAAGCATGAAGAAGTTTTCGCGCTCGGATCGTCCCAGTCGAATGCGGTCGCGCACCTGATCAATCAAGTCCGAGGGCATGACCCATGTGAGCGTCTGAAAGCGGATTTCGACGCTCTGATCATCAGAAGCGTCCCCCTCAGGCACTGCGCTGCCACCTTCGACCGTCAATGCTGATGGCTCGCGCGGTTGCGGCACCGACGATCCATTGTTGATTTGGCGTCGTAACAACACGCCATCGGATAATTTTAGCACAGGACGGTAACCATTCCTTGCCACCTGCCCAGAATCGGCAAAAACGCTGATTTCCTCATTGTTTTCGATGATGGTCGTGAACACGTTTTTCAGTAACCCGCGCGTGCTCACCGATTCGACAAAAATCGTCACATTGTTGCCGAGCTGGTGAAAAACTTGCGGCGCAAATAGCCGTTGCAAAACGGAAAATTCCGCTTCCAACAGCAGGTTGTTCTGCGCCCGATGCGCGAGGTTGACTCCGAAAGCCTGAATGAAGAAGGAGGCAAACGAAACCAACAAGGCGGCAACAAGCATCCGCCATGTCAAACTATGGGGGGAATAACCAACCGCCAAAAGCACAATCCATTCTTTGCGCCCCTGCATCTGGGCAAAGGTAGAGATCGAGCAAGCCAGAATTGCCAGCGGCAATAAAAGCGGCAGAAATTCCACAAGGCTCAGCATAATGATCAGCAACAGTATCGAACCTGCCAATTCGTTGTTGCCCAAGCCAGCCAGAAGGCGAAGTGATTGCGTTGTTAGCAGAATGGCACAAAGAAACCCCAGTATTAGGCCAAACTGGGTGTAGAACCTTTGGATCACAAACCGAGACAACGCCGCCCGTGTGAGAGCAACGGATGCGACCCCTCGGCTACGGAAGATAGCTATGGGCATCTCGGGTTTCTCACGGTGACATTGATCGAGCGATGGATCGGGGACAAAAGGGGATGCAGCGAAATGAGACGGGTTGTCATCTCCTCCGGTCGCGCAAGGTTATTGAAGCGAGCAGCTTCAGTCCAACAGAACGCCTTGGGGATCGAACCATTGTTTGAGCGCGTCAGCGGTCTGGGTGCGCAAATTCGTGGGGTCAAGAAATCCTCGCCGCAGTGCCCCTATCCCGTGATGGTGGGACAGCGACCCGCCATGGGCCAGGATCACCTCACGACAGCGGTGTTCGATATGGGCGAATTGGTCGATCGGCGACAGGTCGGCATGGGCCGTATCGCACTGAAACCCCAAATAGAAGTACAGCGTGACCCCGGTGGCATATATCTGGGTGGCGCGCACCGTCACAATGATCTTGCCGGGCAAGCCCATCTCGGCGTGCCATTTCTCGGCCTCTGCGACAACGGCTTGCCACAGAGCTGGGGCTTTGTCCCATGCGACACTCGTCTCGAACGACTCGCCAAGCACACCGTAGGGAAACAGGAAATCACGCAGATACGCAATGGTAAAGGTCAAGGCGTAACCGCGCCGGGCGTTGTCACTCCCTGCGAGCACCCCGCCGAATTGGGCTGCAAGCTTCTTCACTGTTGCCTGTTGATTGGCAACCTCGCGCGCGCTTCCCTCGTAGACAATGGTGCATGCCGCCATTTTGTTGAGATCAAACCCCTTCACGCGCGTGATGAACCAGCGTTGAAAGGTCGATTTCGCTTTGGCAATCACAGCAAGACTTCCGGTCGGGGCAGGCTTGAGCAGTTGGCTGAATTGAAATTGGATCGTGTCTACCAACCGCACCGATGCGGGGACATCCCCGGATTGTTGCAGGGCATACATAAAATCAAACCCCGGGGCAAAGGAGGCGAAAGCCACCGATTCATAGGCGACTGTCTCAGGCCGTTTAAAGATACGCACCACGGCCGAGGTGATAATCCCATAGCGTCCTTCACTGCCCAAGATGAGCGCATTCGGGTCGACCAAGACCGATTCGCGGGGATTGTTTGTTGTCCGTTGCACCGTGCCCATTGGAGTCACCCACTCCACATCGACAATCAGGTCTTCAATGTTGCCATAACGGTTTTTCTTCATGCCGCTGGCGCGGGTGGCGATCCATCCTCCCAGGGTGGAGAATTCGATCGAGTCGGGTTCGTGGCCGAGCACATAGCCCTCTTTCTCGAGCGCATAGACAATATCGCGCCCGATAGCACCAGCTTCGATATGCGCCGTGTTATTGACTCTATCAATGGCAAGGATGCGGTTCATTCGGCGCGTCGAGACCGCCACACGCACGGGGGCGTCTTCGGGGTTCTCGCTATGGTGGCCATGATGCCCCTCTAAGGCGAGGCTGACATTCGTTGCCCCACCCACTGGGATGAGTTGAAATTGATGCTCAGTGGCCAAAGCAATGATGGCATCGATCTGCTCCCGGCTTGAGGGGGAGAAGACCACATCGGGGGCATCGAACGTGTCATGGCAATGAATCGCATAAATGTCATTCATCGTGTGACCGTGGGCAAGCCGCAACCGGAGCATCGGATCGGTGCTAATCATCGATCCATGCGTGTCAGCACCTTCATAGGCATTGTCGCCGTCAGCACCGCCGTCGTCGGCACCTCCACCTTCGTCGGCAGTGTCGTCGGCACCGTCGTCGGGGAAGGCATCACGAAGCACCGCCAGCACCGACGCAGCGTGGGGGTGCACCGTGACCTCAGGGGGAAAGGTCGACACAATCCGCTGTTGCTGGAACAAATCCGCAACACCAAGCTGACTCGATAGCCACGGCAGAATACGCGGATAAATTTGCCCGGAGAATTCATAGACCCTCCCATCGATCGCGATATGGCCGTCATCGTTGATGGTGAACCCATGCTGCTCAAACCCCCAACCCGCTTGTTTTTCGGGGGGAAGATTCTCGAAGCTTTTCAGGAATTGGGTCATCTTATGTCACCCATAGAGAAAGAAGTAAGCAGCGCGACAAGCAGTGCCTTCGTTATGATGATGGCGACATATCCGCCGGGAAGTGCTTCAAGGCAAGGGTCACCGGGTTGGGGGCTGCTTGGCCGAGTCCGCAAATCGAGGCATCGAGCATCACCGAGGTCAAGGATTGGGCTGTAGCCGACCCTGCCAGTTTTTGCTCGAGGAGTTGAACCATTTTGTCTGTGCCCACGCGGCAAGGGGTGCACTGCCCGCACGACTCGTGACGAAAGAATTTCATCAGATTCAGGGCGACATCCGCCATAGAATCTTGCTCGGAGAACACGACAACGGCCGCCGACCCGATGAAGCCGCCGTGGGGCTGGAACATATCGAAGTCCAGCGGGACGTCAGCAAGACTGGCAGGAAAAATCCCCCCCGAGGCTCCGCCGGGCAAGAACCCCTTCAAGGTGTGCCCTTCTTCCATCCCTCCGCAGTGGGTGTTGATCAGTTCGTCAAGGGTTGTCCCTGCTTCTGCCAGCACGACACCGGGGTTGCGAACCCGACCCGACACCGAATAGTGCCGAAATCCGTGCCGCTCATGCCGCACCGTGTCTTTAAACCAGGCGGCCCCATTGCGGAGAATCTCGGTCACGAAATAGAGGGTTTCCACATTGTTGATTAGGGTCGGCATGCCAAACAACCCAACCTGTGCAGGGAATGGCGGTTTGTGCCGGGGCAGGCCTCGTTTGCCTTCGATCGATTCCAGCATTGCCGACTCTTCGCCGCAAATGTACGCGCCTGCACCGCGGCGCAAAACGATTGAAAGCCCGTCGGTGTTGACCGCTGGCGAGGCATTCAGCTTCTGTAACTCAGCCTCAAGCAGCATTCGC
>JAHZLG010000208.1 GCA_022599995.1 Alphaproteobacteria bacterium
GCCGCTGACTTTCTTGGCTATCAAGAGCCTATGCAACAACGCATCTTCGATGTGGTGGCCGCCTTCGATGGCACAATATCTGCCGAACACGGCATCGGTCAGAAGAAGCGCGACATTCTGCCTGCCTACAAGGCGGCGGCCAACCTTGCGCTGATGCGAACAATCAAGCAAGCCATCGACCCATCCAACACCATGAACCCCAACAAGGTCGTGTGTGTCGACTGATCGTGCGCAAGGAGGGGCGTGCCGGGGGAGGGGCGTGCCGAGGGAGGGGCGTGCCGAGTGAGGACGTTGACATTCCCCTGCACGGCCTTTATGGTGGACGTCCTTCGCACCTTCCGCCTCCGCCCCCCCACAGAGTCCCATTATGCACGCATTCTTCGCCACCGGCGGCAAACAGTATCGCGCCGAAAAAGGTGCGGTCATTCATATTGAACGCATCGAAGGAGACGAAGGGGCTGAGATTCGCTTCGACCAAGTCTTTGCCGTGCAAGACGGCGATGACGTGAGAATCGGCACCCCGACCGTTGAAAATGCCGTGGTCATCGGCGAGATCAAAGCCCAAGACCGCCACAAAAAAATCATTGTGTTCAAAAAGCGGCGGCGGCAAAACTCGCGGCGGAAAAACGGACACCGCCAGCACCGCACGGTCATTGAAATTACTGACATCGTGTTTGCGTAAACCCGCAAGCGCACAAATCGGCAATCGCAACGCGCGCGATCACACCGTAGGCATTGGTTTCTCTTGCCCCGCAACGCGTGTTCGCCGCAAACCCCTTTCGTACACTGCGGTGCCT
Organism: Alphaproteobacteria bacterium; assembly: GCA_022599995.1. Lineage (GTDB taxonomy): Bacteria > Pseudomonadota > Alphaproteobacteria > CBDBCS01 > JAHZLG01 > JAHZLG01. The sequence goes on from JAHZLG010000208.1 coordinate 798, forward strand.
GCCGCATCAATTCCTCCTAGGGAGCAATCACATGGCAACGAAAAAAGCTGGTGGGTCATCACGTAATGGACGCGACTCCGCGGGGAGACGCCTCGGCGTGAAGAAATTCGGGGGCGAAAATGTCGTGCCGGGCAACATCCTTGTGCGGCAACGCGGCACCAAATTTCATCCCGGCACCGCTGTCGGCATGGGAAGAGACCATACGCTGTTTGCCTTGACCGAGGGGAAGGTCGTGTTCAAAAAGACTCGGACGCGCCAATTCGTCTCGGTGATGCCGTCCTGATCACTGCGATTTCTTCGCGAAGGCCAGTACCAAGACGGACGCACCTGCCCGCCGTCGATTCGACAATCTGTCACCGTGCGACACCGCGCGCAATGGTCTGACCTTGCCACGAGAAAATGATGGGCTGTGGCGGACTGTAACGGGCTATGCCCTTCCGTGAAAGAATGCAGCCATGCGATTCCTTGATCAAGCCCGTATTCACCTCCAAGCCGGACATGGCGGGGCGGGCTGCGTCGCCTTCCTACGCGAGAAATTCAGGCCGTGGGGCGGGCCCAATGGCGGCAACGGCGGGCGCGGAGGAAACATCTATGCAGTTGTTGACCCCAACCTCAACACCCTGATCGACTTCCGCTATTGCCAACACTTCAAAGCCCCACGCGGCGAACACGGCCAGGGCAAAGACCGTGATGGCAGGGCGGCAAAAGACCTCGTCATCCCTGTTCCCCCCGGCACACAGGTGCTCGACGAAACGAACACCTTCGTATTGCACGACCTTGTCCATCCGGATCAACGGGTGCTGTTATGCCAAGGCGGCGACGGCGGTCTGGGCAATCGGTCATTCCGGTCATCGACCAACCAAGCCCCCCGCATTTGTGGTGAAGGCTACGATGGCGAGAGCATGTCGGTCTGGTTGCGGCTGAAGATTCTTGCTGATATCGGGCTGATCGGGCTCCCCAATGCGGGCAAGTCTGCCATGCTCCGCGCACTGACGAGCGCCAAATCTAAGGTCGCCGACTACGCCTTTTCTACGCTGTATCCGCACCTTGGCATGCTTAGCATGGATCATGGAAGTCGACTCGTGCTCGCTGACCTTCCCGGGTTAATCGAAGGGGCGAGCGAGGGACGTGGAATGGGCACTCGATTCTTGGGACACGCCGAACGATGCCGAATGCTGATCTATGTGCTCGACGCCGCTGACCCCGACCGCTCAATTGCAGCTATGCACAAAACAATCGCGGTCGAGCTGGACGAATATGACCCCGCCCTGCGCGACAAAACCGCCTTGGTCTGGCTGAACAAAGCCGATTTGCTCGACGACTCCGAGCGCAGTGCCGCCATCGATGCTGCCCTCGACTGTGGCTTTGCCCCTGAAAACATTCATTGCGGCTCTGCCTTGTCCAAAGAGGGATTGCCTGCCTTCACCGAGCACCTTGCTGCCACCTTTGTTGCCCTGTCTGCCCTGTCTGCCTCGGCGACTTCCTCGGTTGACTCCTCGGTTGAGTCCTCGCCATCCTCGCCCATTGTGCCCGCCAGTACTGACTCGGTGCGGTCACCGCAGTCACTGCAACCTACGCCATGGTCACCGTTGCCCTAGGCAGAGAAGCAGCGGACGCTTCCGTTGCCAATGCCAAGCAACACCTAATGGGCCGGCACAGGGCTACGGCACCTGCGCTCGAATGGCGCAAAGATTGGCAACGACATACGTTGCTCGGGGGCAACAAGAGACGAGGGGGGGCTGCCCCCTGCCCCCAGCCCCCTCAACCCTTATCCCTCACACCCCCGCAACCTCTATACCCAACAACCCTAACCGGGCTTCGCACCTTAATCCTACTATGCATCGGCGTATCGTGGTCAAGGTCGGCACCAGTCTTGCCCTCGACCCCCAATTTCGTACCTGCCTCGGCAGGGAGCTCCGCCACCACCACGAGGATGGCGCATCCGTTGTGCTTGTCTCATCGGGGGCCGTCGCGATGGGAAAGAGCATCCTTAATCCGCACGTCGAAGCAAGCAAAAAAACCCACAACAAGCAAGCCATCGCCGCGATAGGGCAAGTGTCTCTGTTCGCCACGTGGCAGGTCGCGATCAACCCCGTCCCTATTGGTCAGGTGCTGATCGGGCTTGGTAACACCGAAGACCGCCTTGCCTATCTCGCCAGTCGCGACGCCCTCACCGATTTATGGGCGTTGGGGGCGATCCCCGTGGTGAACGAAAATGACGTGGTGGCAAGTGCCCGCGACAGATATGGCGACAATGACCGCCTCGCCGCCCGCATTGCCGTGATGATGGACGCCAGCATGCTCGTGTTGCTCACCGACATCGATGGGTTTTATACCAAACCCCCCTCCGAGCAGGGGGCGCGCCACCTGCCGTATATCGCGACAATCGACCCGCACCACCACGGCATGGCTGGAGAATCAGGCTCACGCCACGCCACCGGCGGCATGAAAACAAAGCTCGACGCCGCCGAGATCGCAACCCGAGCAGGATGCCAAGTCGTACTGGGGTGCGGCACGGCAACAGACAACCCCATCGAGCACGCCCGCCGAACCGGCACCATCTTTGAAGCCCAGCCGTGGCAGGGGGTTTCCAAAGCCAACCGTGCCCGGCGGCGATGGATCGGCGCAACCCTAAATACAAAGGGAGTGCTCAGCATTGATGATGGCGCCGCCAATGCCCTCTATGATGGCAAGAACATGTTGCTCGCAGGGGTGTGGCAGGTCGAAGGCCAGTTCGACGCCGGAGCCATCATCGAGCTGTATGCCAAAGGGGGCGAACCCCTCGGCAAGGGGATCGTCGAGCTGAGTGCGGACGAATTACGTGAAGCTTGCCGCGATGCCCGCCAGTCACAACAGCGGTCTCCGCACGGGGTGACTGTGATGCATCAGCGCAACACTTTTTTGTACTAAAGACGGC
>JAHZLG010000209.1 GCA_022599995.1 Alphaproteobacteria bacterium
ATTGTGACAAAACACAAACCTGCAGTCCCGCCTTTGTCTGTGCTTGATCGAAAGGATGATGATCTCAGTGCTTCAAAAAATGTTACTGTCGCAACAGAAGCACTGCCCATTTTGGGGCTAAATGCCGTGATACGTCCAGCAACCTCCGATGGCTGCTTCCCGACTTGGTCTAACGACCCTTTCTGATGGTGAACAACGCTGCTGTTCACGCGAGCACAGGCATCGAAGAACACCGAGCAAGCACGCACGCAAGCAAGGGTCGGCCGGGCTATATCAGGCCGTGTGACACCATCCTACTGGGTGCCACTGGCCTTTGTGCGCGTCTTTTTTGTTCCACTCTTAGCGGTGCGGCGTCCCACGGGGACACGGGTTGCCAAGACCCTCGTCGGGCGGCGGTCGGGGATGAGGTGTTGGCGCAACACATCGATGGATTGCCCATCGGCGGTGTTCCAGTACGTCCAGCCATTGCAGCTCTCACGGTTTTGCAACAGTGCCCCGACACGATGGATCGAGCCCCGCACATCGCCATAACTGATACTGGCATCGGCGTGGACAATCGCGTGAAATTTCTCACTGCACGCAGACACCAGTGTGTCGCCATCCTTGATAAGCCCCGATGACAGCACCGAGCCAAAGGGCACGCGGGGCATTTTCCGCGGAGACACCATCGGGTGAACCGTCTCTGCCAGTCCTTCGGGGGTCTCGTCTAGACGTTGGCGGGCATGCTGAAGATAGGTGCGGTCTTGTTCGATGCCGATCGAATTGCGGCCCAGAGTCTTCGCGGCAGTGGCGGTCGTTCCCGTCCCCAAGAAGGGGTCGAGTATCGTGTCCCCGGGTTCGGATGCCGTCAAAATGACCTGCTTCAGCAATGCCAGCGGTTTCTGGGTGGGGTGCACCTTCTTGCCAAGCCCGTCGCGAAGCCGCTCCTTGCCGGCACAGATCGGGAAGTACCAGTCACTGCGCGCCTGAAGGTCATCATTCATCACCTTCAGCGAATGGTAGTTAAACCGGTATTGTGAATCGGACGATTTCGCCGCCCATATCAGGGTCTCGTGGGCATTGGTCAGCCGAGTGCCGTGGAAATTGGGCATCGGGTTGTGCTTGATCCAGATCACATCGTTCAGTATCCAAAACCCTAGGTCTTGCATAATGCGACCGACGCGAAAGATGTTGTGATACGACCCCATAACCCAAATGGTGGCGTGGTCTTGCATCACGCGGCGTGCTTCGCTGAGCCACTCGTGCGTAAACGAGTCGTACTTTTGGAAGTCCGCGAATTTGTCCCAATTCTCGGTGACGCCGGAGACTTTCGACTCGTCGGGGCGATGCAGGTCAGACGCAAGCTGGAGATTGTATGGGGGATCGGCAAACACCATATCCACCGAGGCATCGGGGAGGGTGCGCATCAATGAGGCACACTGCCCACTAAGCAATCGGTGCGTTGTTGTTACAGGTGTATGGGGTTCTGCCCCCGGTGCAACCTGCGGTGAGCCCCCTGCTTCATCGACAGCGGTGCTTGCTGCAGAAGGTGCAACTTGGGAGGACAAAGAGTCGGTGTCTGTCATAATTTCACATAGATCACAAAAGAGAAGCCATTCAACGAATCGGTGTGATCATCATGTGCCGCATAGATGTAGTTGCCAACAGGCAATATGTTCCACCATATATAGACGGAATGGTGTTTTGTGCCGACACCATGGGAGGGGCTGGTGTTTCTTTCCCGGCCATAGAATCACTTTTTCCTAGTGGCTTGATTCGAATCGACTGCTTTGGTTTTGTTCGATGCTTTGGTTTGGCCTTGATGTGTTCTCTGTTTTCAGTGTTGTCCGATGCGGGTGTATTTTGCTCGCACGACTGATTGATGCGGGCGTATTTTGCTCGCACTGCTGACTGATGCGGGCGTATTTTGCTCGCTCGACTGATTGATGCTGGGGCACCCTGCTCTGAGGGCAGATTGATGCTGGTGCCTTGTCTCTCCTCGTTCACTCTATGCCATTCGCGCACCCCCCCGTCGTTCATTCTACGCCATTCGCGCGCCCCGCCCCTCGTTCATTCTACCCATTCGCGCACCCCGCCCCTAAGCAATGACAAGAGGTACGGTCGCCGATGCCGGTCGCCGGTGCCGCCTGTCTAGCTGAATCTTGGAAACAGGGCGACGTGCTCTTTGAACGCGAAGGCGGTGTCGATCGTTGTTTTGTCAACCTCGAGGATGCCGGCGGGTGCCCACCGAGGTTGTTTTGTCTTTGTGATAACGGCTTCGCGAATGCCTTCGACGATGTCTGATTGGTGCATCAACCAGCACGCAAGGCTGTACTCGTGTTGGATGCACTGCTCGATGGCGAGTCCGCGCGTGCGGTTGAGCAACGCGCAAAACAGGGCAAGGGCAGTCGGTGATGCCTTGGCAATAGCGTGCTGCCAGCCCGCGATGGTTGGATGAAGGGGGTGCTCGGCATCCGTGGCAATTGCCGAGCCGGCGATATGCTGCACGATCTCGGCGGCTGATTTGCCGGCGAAGAGGGTGTCGATGGTGCTCTCCAGATCGGCAAGGGCGTTTGGCGGTTTCGGGGCGGTCTCGGCAAAGGAGTCGAGCACGGCGGTAACAGTGTCAAAAGGTGACGTATCCGGACGCCGCGTCGCTAAGGCCGTCGCTATGCCTTCTTCTGCCTCGGCCCATCTCGCCTCGGGGATATAGTGCGTGGCGATGCCATAATGGCACATGTCATAAGCACCGATGCGGGTGGCTGTCATGCCCAGCATGCGCGCCACGGCGATCGGGAATTGCTGATAAAAATAACTCGCACCAACATCGGGAACAAAGCCAATCATGACCTCGGGCATGGCAAAAGCCGTGGTGTCGCCGACCACGACATGGCTGCCGTGCAACGAGACCCCCGTTCCACCTCCCATAACCAGCCCATGCACCCACGCGATATAGGGCTTGTTGTAGCGGTACACATCCGCATTCATCCGGTATTCGTGCGCAAAGAATGCATGCAATTCGGGAAACCGTTCATCGGTTATCGCCTGGTAGAGGTTACGAATGTCACCGCCTACCGAAAATGCTTTGGGTGATTCCGCTTTTATCGAGACCGCGGCAATGGCGGGCTCTCCGCGCCACACATCGAGCTGGTTGGCTAATGCCACGGCCATCTCGCCGGTGATGGCGTTCAACGTTTTTGGTGCTTTCAATACGACTCGCCCGACCCCTCCGACCCCTCCGCCCCCTCCCACACCCTCTGAGGCGGAGAAGGAAATGGTCTCGGGGACTGCCACCTTAGGCCGAAGGAATAGGTCTTCGAAGGCCATCATTAATTTTCCTCATC
>JAHZLG010000210.1 GCA_022599995.1 Alphaproteobacteria bacterium
CTTGTCATCGAAGAGGTACTCATCGAGTCATCGTACAAAGAGATAATACGAAAAATGAAAGAAGATGGCTGAGGCTTCCCCAACCGACACTCCCGGTGAAGAAGGAGAGTTTACCCCCAAACCTACCCCTCAAGAAGCAGAAAACCAGGGGGAAAAATTTTATGGAGAAATAGCGATAAAACGAAAAGAAGAGTTTGCTGAGTCTGAGCACATGGAAGGGCAGGCAAAACGTGGCTATCACGCTGTGCGGTCTGATGAACTGAAGAAATGGGTTAGTATTTTGCCCATCGTCTTTGCTGCCTATTCGGTTCTTATCTTTTCCGTGCTCTGCATTTATGTCTTGAGTCAATTTTTCGATTTTGGGTTCACTACGTTGCTTCCCTTTTACAAATATTTTTTGATTACCAATGAAAAGCCATTCAGCGAAGGGTTTGAGCGGCTGATTCCCTACATGTTCGTGGCGTCGGTGGCGATGATCTCTGGTGCGGTGGCAATCGTGTTTACGCGGGCAGTCCCTTCTGTGTTTGGGAGCAACAATACCCCAGAAAGTAAGCCCCTACAAACAGGGCAGAACACAACGCCAGTCTGATAGCAAGATCACGCAATACAAGCCAAAACAGCGCGCGACAAGACAAAGCCATAAGCAACCATCAGGGCGTCTTGGGGAACCAAGAAGACCAAGCGGTCAGTAAACCTGCAATGTCTGGAATAAAGAAAAGGGCGGTGCTCACACACTTCTGTTGACAGGCCGCGCCCATAGCCCCGCCGCACCATGTCTGTGGTACGGACTTGAAAGTGGTCTCACTTACGCGGTTAAGCGGCAGCGGCGACCCGACGATAATTGTCGTTGGCAGTTATAGCCATTGGCCCGATAACAGCGGTACCATACCGAACGCCAGTCAAAACCTTTATCACGCACGTCGATCCTAATTCGCCCCCATTTGGTGGAGGCGCCGGGTACTGCCCCCGGGTCCGCAACGGTTATTCCGTTCGCTGTTTAGCGTCGTAGTACCTTAAAGGTACGCGTAACATTATATGCCGGGTAAGCAACAAAGACAAGATAATAAAATTCCCTGCTCACCAAATATGCCGTTGCTGCAGCAACAGCAGCAACACCATCAGCAACTGCGACAATGAAAAGCCTTAACTTCCAACCATAACCAGATGTGTCCGATAAGCAGCAGCGATCATCAACCGGGTGTGAGCATAACCAAACCCTCACTACACCTTTGCTGGCAGGGCCTCGAAGGCAATGCCAAACATGGCACGATTCATGCTTTGCTTCGACTATGTCTTCTTTCTCCCTTGCGCGTCTGTTTCAAGCAGCATCTCCGGTTGGTGGCCCGCAAATTGGGCACACGAATCCCACCGCGACTAGCCAGCGCAACCCGCTGACAAGCTCGGGCATTTCGGATTTCCTTGCACAGTTTCGCTCGACTGACCCAAGTGCCATTCAGGTGCAAGAGGCGATCGCCCGCCTGCAAGCGGCTGGGCTGAACGCCGCCATCGGAGACAACGGCAACGGCAAGGGAAACGACTCATCGCTTGTTCCCGGGCTCAGCGAGGATTTTCTGTCACAGGCGGGGGGGTTGTTGAACAATCCCGCCCTGCCGGCGGGCATTGATCCCATTCAAGCCGCCTTTGCCCTGCGGGCCGCCACCTCGAATGCGGTGGCATCGCCTGCCGCAACCCAAGGTCGCTATCAAACCCCGCTTTCACAAACGCCTGCCTCCTCACCGGTGCCTTCTGCCACGCAAACGGCAGCAGCACAGGCTGAGGATGTTCTTCGCGCGTCGCGGTCGCCCCGAGGCACCATCGACAGCGAGGCAACGTATTGGGACGAGATCGGTCATCAACCGGTCGCGTCTCAACATTTGGTATCGATGCGATCGGCACTTGCTCATTACGAGAAAGCCGCCGCAGATAGTTCTTGACGAAAGGCATCCATACCAGAGCTTCATTTTGTACCTTAGGGCAACTGCATCCGTGCGGTTGCCCTCTTTTTTTGGGGGCTGAGAATGAAGCGGCCGATGACGGCTGGGGGCACAGAGCAGTGTGGTGACACTGCCATCATTGTCTGTGTGACCTTCGCCAGAGAGGCGGTAGCGAATCGGGAGAGGGGAGGAAAGAGGCGCTTATCCTGACGCATCGGCACAGGTGTCAAACGCCTGCATCAAGGCTGCAATCATCGACAAGGACTTTACCCCCCGCGCCGACTCGACCCCCGATGCCACATCGATGCCCCAGCTATGCGATCGCAACGACGCAAGGGCAGACCTTGCACGGCAAACATTGCCGACATGAATCCCGCCCGCCAACAGAAACGGCGGCAACAATTTCCCGGCTTCTGCCTGCTCGTTGTTGGCATAGGCCGATGCCAGTGGGGTTAAGAAATTCCAATCGAATGTTGCGCCTCCGTCGTAGGTGACGCACTTTGGGGCATCTAGGACGAAGGCTGCCAGTGGCACCCCTCGCCATTGCGCAATGGCGGATACATCGGCAGGGGAGCGAATCGAGAGTGCCTTCCATATCGGCTTCTGTGCCTGCTCGGCGAGTCGGGTAACCGCCTCAGGAGACTCGTTGCCGTGCAGCTGGATCACGTCCAGAGAAGGGGTGTAGGCATCGATCGTTGCGTGGTCAGGATCAACGAACACGCCAACCCGAGAGGCCGCCGCACTCGCCTGTCCGCGCGCCCATCGTGCCAAAGTGGTTGATTGGGTCGAGCGGGTGGTATCGGGTGCCGTATATCGATGATCGTGCCGATTCGTGCCGGCCGTGTCTTCTGTGGTTGCCGCATCGGCTTGGGCATGGCTTGCCGCATCGGCTTGGGCATGGCTTGCCGCATCGGCTTGAGCTTGAGCACGGCTTGCCGCAGTCAGTAACTGGGCGAGTCCCTCTGCGGTGATAAAGCGCGGGCTCTTAGGGACGGCATTGAAGCCGATCCAACGGATTGCGGGGAATTGCAGGCATCCGTGCAGAATGGCGGGGGTTGTTACCCCACAAATCTTGATGCCGTGGACGTTGCTGCGCTTCATCGGGTGGTTATGTGTCCTCTGCCCTCGGTAATGACCCTGCTATGTCTCCCGCCTTGGTGCACCGCTGCTTGGGCAGGTGCTGGAAGACGGCCGCTTCCAGCACCTCGCAACGCCTGCGGCGGGTCTAATCAGATGGGTGCCAGCTCAGGTGGGTTCCGCCTCAGGTGGGTTCCGCCCCAAGTGGGGGCGATCTCAGGTGGGTGCCAGCTCAGGTGGGGGCGATCTCAGTTGGCTGCCATTCCAGCGGGTTTGCCATGAATGATTCAAGCAGGTGCAGACGTTGCTTGCCTAAGGCCTGCCGAATTGATGGCGTGCGGACAACATCGTGCCACGTAAACAAGCAGTGGGTTGTTACCCCCCACTCCGATTCGATTCGCTGCCATGCCGCGGGGAAAACGCCATAACCAAATGCCACCACGACGGCACGGCAATGTGCCCCCGCCGCTTTAAGTGCCTCGAGGAAAACAAGCTTCGAGCCGCCATCGGTCATCAGGTCTTCGATCACGATCACGTCGCGCCCTTCGACATCGACTCCCTCGATCTGCAACCCTAAGCCGTGGGCGCGCGGGGCTTTGCGCACATAACCCGTGGGGAGCTTCATCCGATCCGCCACGAGGGCAGCGTAATTGATGCCAGCACTTTCCCCCCCGACGATCACGGCGGGCCTTTCCGACGAGGCGTCTTGGCACTGGGTGAGGGCGCGTCTGGCGCAATGAGCCATGCCCTCGATCACCCGATCGCGTAGGGCGACATGCCCCATCACCGCACGGCAATTCACATAGACCGGGGACAAACGCCCGCTGGTAAGGGTAAAGGGCGAATCGTGTTGCATCACCCGGATGATGCCTGCGTCAAAAAATGCTTCGGCGAGTGCCTCTGCCTCTGCCTCTGGGTTGTTGGTATTATCGGTGCTCCCCATAGTCGATGGGTGTCCTTTGGTGGGGGTCTCGGCTTATTGGGTTGTCGGCTTGCGAGCAGTTATCGCGGCTTGCTTGCGGTTAGCGCGGCTTGCTGGGGTTTCCCCGCATGGCAACCACCCGCCGCCCGGTGCTCGCCGCCCGGTGCTCGGTGACCGAGCGCGAAGAATCGATTACTCGGCAGCCTGGGCAAGCAACGAAGAGTGGACATTCACCATGCCAATGGTATGAAATCCCGCATCGACGAAGTGAATCTCTCCCGTGACGGCTGTCGACATATCGCTCAGCAGATAGACGGCGGCCCCACCGACATCGTCGCCGGTCACTGCGCGCAACAACGGCGCGTGGTCGCGTTGCCAGCCGTAAGTAAAACGGCCACCACTGATGGCAGCCCCGGCAAGTGTCCGCATCGGCCCTGCCGAGATCGCATTCACGCGAATCCCACGCGTGCCAAGATCGGTGGCAAGATACCGCACGCTCGATTCGAGCGCAGCTTTGGCAACGCCCATCACATTATAATTCGGCACGACACGGCTCGCCCCTTCGAAGGTCAGCGTTAGCAGGCTCGCCCCGTCATTCAGGTGGGGTTCGATGGCATTGATGATCCCTGTGAACGAGAAGCACGAAATCACCATGCTCTCGATGAAATTCTTCTTGGAGGTGTCGAGGTAGCGTCCTTGCAATTCGCTCTTCTCTGACCACGCCAATGCGTGGACAAGAAAATCGATGCCCTCGCCTTGCTCCCCAAGGGTTTCGGCGAAAGCCGCAACCTCGGCATCGTTTTGGACGTCGACCGCATGAATAGTCGGCATCCCTCCGGGCAAATCGAGCGTCTGGGTTAATTTTTCCAACCGCTTTCGAAACAAGTCATTCTGGCAGGTGTACAACACCTCTGCCCCTGCCGCGTGAAGGTGCTTCGCAATCAGCCACGCTATCGAGTGGTCATTCGCGACGCCCATCACGATCCCGCGCTTGCCCCGCATGAGTTCCGCGAATTGGGTCAATGAATCTGTCATGGTATCCATGGTCATTTTGTCCGTTGTTGACTGTGGTTCTTGCTGCCATGCGAAAGCCGGTAAGGGCGTCAGATGGCCATCGTTGCCATCGTGGCCATTGTTACCATCGTGGCACAGGCTAAGAGGCAGGGGGGGGATGGGGGGGAGGGGGCGGCATGATGCGATGCCCTCTCCCCTGTTCAAGTCTCCCCCGTGCCCCTCCCCAGCTCACCCCTGTTCGAAGATGAGGGTTGCATTTGTTCCCCCAAACCCAAAGCTATTCGACATAACCGATCGCACTGCCTTGCGTTTGTTTTCGCGCAGTACAGGCAAGTCGGCGATCTCCTCAGCGGGGGTCACCAAATTAGCCGAGCCAACGCATTGTTGTTGTTGCAGGGCAATCAAGGAATAAATCGCTTCACACACCCCTGCAGCACCGAGGGCATGTCCCGTCAGTGATTTTGTCGAGCTGATGTCGGGAACGTCCGCCCCGAAGACATTACGGACGGCTTTCATCTCGGCGAGGTCGCCGACCGGGGTCGAAGTGCCGTGGGCATTGATATAGTCAGGGGCGCGGCTGGTCGTTGCGAGGGCTTCCTGCATGCACCGTGTGGCCCCTTCACCGGATGGTGCCACCATATCATAGCCATCGGAGGTTGCCCCATAGCCGGTAAGCTCGGCGATAATCGGCGCACCGCGCTTCAGCGCGTGCTCGCGTTCTTCGAGCACCACCATGCCACCGCCGCCCGAGATAATGAACCCGTCGCGATCCTTATCGAAGGCCCGCGAGGCTTCTTGCGGACGATCATTGTACGAGGAGGAAAGAGCCCCCATCGCATCAAACATCACCGATGTTGTCCAGTGAAGCTCTTCACTGCCCCCTGCCAGCACGATGTCTTGCCGCCCCCACCGGATCATATCGGCACCATGGCCGATGCAGTGGGCACTCGTCGCGCAGGCGGAGCTCATGGAGTAGTTGATGCCTTTGATCTTAAACAGAGTCGCCAGTATTGCCGAGGTGGTCGAGCACATCGTCCGCGTCACCATATAGGGACCAATCCGCTTGCTCGCCCCTGTTTTGCGGGCGATGTCTGCCCCCTCGACGATATTCACCGGCGAGCCTCCGCCCGTTCCCGCGACCAATCCAGTTTTGGGATTGGAGATTTGCGCATCGGTTAACCCCGACATCGCCAACGCTTCTTCGGTTGCAATGTAGGTGTACCCCACCCCCGGCCCCATGAAGCGATAGGACTTGCGCGGCACAGTATCGACTGGATCAAGCCGCATTTGCCCTGAGACATGGCTGCGGAATCCTCGGTCGACGTGAGTTTGATCATGACTAATGCCGGAGTGCATACCATCCAAGGCGGCAGTCACCTCCTGAACATTGTTTCCGATGCTGGAGACAATCCCCATGCCAGTTACAACAACGCGTCTCATATTTTGGTTTCCTACATTGAAGCGGCAGGGAGTTAATGGAAGGCAGTGCGCCCGCCCTCAGGCGGACTCGGGGGCCATCAAGGCCACCTTCAATCCAAGGGCAGTATAGGCAAGCTTGCCATCAACGAGCACTCGTCCATCGGCAACCCCCATGGTTATCTTTTTGCGAATGACCCGCTTGATATCCAGCAGATAGGTGACGCGAGAAGCCGTCGGCAACACCTGCTCGGTGAATTTTATTTCGTTGACGCCAAGGGCACGGCCACGGCCCAGCCCTCCGAGCCATCCCAGATAAAACCCCAGCAATTGCCAAAGCGCATCGAGTCCCAAGCAGCCGGGCATGACGGGATCGCCCTGGAAGTGGCATTCAAAAAACCATGCCGAGGGCTTTATGTCCAATTCGGCTTCAATCGCCCCACGGTTGCTTGCTCCCCCGGTTTCGGTGATTGAGGTTATTCGATCAAACATCAACATGGGCGGCAGGGGAAGCTGCGGATTGCCCTCTCCCAGCAAGACGCCTTTGGCGCACTGGATCAGTTCCTCATAGCTCAACGCGTTTTTCCCGAGACTTGCCAACGAGCGGGGAGCAGAATCTATAGTCATAGCAGGAGAATTCGATAGAGAAGCAATGCACGAAGCGGCATTAAAGGTGGTGGCAATAGTATTGCCGCATCAATCTTTGTCGGTGCGACGAGGATCGACGGGAGGCCTACAGGGATTAAGTAGTCATTATTGGTTCTGCACAATAGCAAGCGAGACAGGGCGATGCAATGTTCC
>JAHZLG010000211.1 GCA_022599995.1 Alphaproteobacteria bacterium
GACGATCTCGACCGCATCGTGGCAGGGTACCAAGAAAGCACCGCCCCGTTGGTGATCGGGCACCCGAAAAACCACCACCCCGCCTATGGTTGGGTGCAATCTATCCGTCGCCAAAAAGATAGGCTGCTCGCTACCATCAGCGATATGTCTACAGACCTACAACAAGCGATCAGGGACAAACATTTCAAACATGTCTCGATCGCCCTTGGCACCAAAGATGGACGGCTCAAGCACGTGGGCGTGCTGGGAGCCGTCGCCCCCGCCGTGAAGGGGCTCAAGCCCCTCACCGAGAGCGCGTTTTCTACATCATCCGATGATCAAATCTACACCTACAACGAAAGTAACCAAATGGACGCCCCAGAAAACACCCCGAACACATCGCCAGTACCTACCGGCAGCGTGCCGATGGAGAAGTACGACGCCGTGATGAAAGAGCTCAACGAGACGAAGGCCAAGCTGGCCGAGATGATGAAGGAGAAGGAGTCAGCGATGATGTCCGAGCACCAAGCCAATGTCACCCTCGCGGTCGAAGAAGCCGTCTCCGAGGGCAAAATCGCCCCGGCGCAGAAAGCCTACTTCGCCGAGCAGTGCACCGACAAAGCGGCACTGGAAAAATTTGTCGCCTTCGCCGACGGATCGCCGATCCACGCCGTGATGGAACCCGCCCCCGCTGCCCCCAGCGACAAGGGCAAGGCTACCCTCACCGAAGAGGAGAAAATCATCGCCCTTAACTGCGGGCTCACGGTCGAAGAGTTTATCTCCAGCAAGGAGAACAAATAATGACTGCAGCGACCAAAGATCGATACTTTGCTTATCGGGCAGGCGAGACCGCAGGATATGCCGTCGCCGCCAGCACCACCATCTTTGCAGGGGTGGTCGTGGAGGTGAACGCATCGGGGTATGTTACCAACGCTACGGCCGGGGCAAACAAACACTATATGGGCGTCACGACCGAGACCGCGAACAACAGCGGCGGCGCCAATGGCGATGCCGAGGTGATCGTGCGGCAACGCGGCACCGTCGGCCTGCAGAACAACAGCACGAATGCCATCACCGCCTCGAATATCGGCGGGTTGGCATACCTTGCCGACAACCAGACGGTCGATAGTCTCGCCACCGGGCGCACCGCCCTTGGGCGTATCGAGGCAATCGACAGTGAATACGTGTGGGTGCAGTTAGGGGTATCGTAAGATGGTGCAGGCGACAGCCAACAGGTTTTCCCCCACTGCTGCCGAGTCCGAGTACCGATGGTTGCCCATCGGCACGTCGACCGATATCACCAATCCAACCCAGCACCTCCCGATCGGCAGCTGGGTCGCGTGGGCGGGCGATGTCAACTCCTTGACCGACGCGCACTCCCACGAGGTAGTGCCCCTGTCCCTGACCGTGGACTCGCCATCGTGGGTGGCCGCCGCAGGGATCGTAGCCGAGGATTGGTGGCGACCCCGGATAGGGCTTCCCCCCCTCATCAAAGTCCAAGTCGAGGGCATCGTAGAGATGCCCTATGGATCTAACATAAATCGCACCCATATTGGGCGCATCCTCTTCATCGATGGCACCGGCACCGCCGTGAGGGTAACCTCGCTCAATGCCGATAAGCGTCGCCTGCTCGGCGAGCTTGTTGAAATTGAGGGCGCGGTCGCCCGCGTGCACATCGTCCCGTACGGGGGGACTTATATCAATGCCTAGTAGCTTTGCCGTAAAAATAGCCGCTGGCGAAAAGATCAATATCGGTGACATCGTCTTGATGAACACATCGGGGTATGCCTATGCCCCCGCGGCGAATCCATCGCCCCATATCAACTGCGGCATCGCCACCGCGACGGTGGACAACACCAACGGGGGCAATGGCGACAAGTCCGTGCCAATCCTCAACAGCGGCATCGTTGCGTTGAGGAATGATGCAACGTTGCCCGTGCGGCAACAAGATATCGGCACGGACTGCTACAGAGCGAGCGGCAACACCGTCTCGCGCTCCGGGGCGGCATCATTTGCTCTTGGCAATGCCATCCGCTTAGATGGCAACATAGTCACGGTGTTCATCAACCCATTCTATGACAATGATTACGTGCTCTAATGTCTTTGCCCTTATATTCTTTCCTTGACCCCACCGCCTCCGTTCCTTTGCTGGTAAAGGCGAATGCCACGATATTTCGTGGCACAGCGGTGCGTTGCAACAGTGCCGGGTACATCGACTCCAACGCGACATCGGGGGATCGCCTGCTGGGGGTCGCAACCTCCTACGCCGTGGGTGGCCCCAACGATGGCGACACCACTGTCAATGTCGTCTTCGAGGGGCTGTTCACGTTCAACAACTTCGTGTCTTCGGACACGAAGCAGCGGTTCAAAAGGAACCGCGACGAGAACAAGTATGCATACCTCAAAGACAACCAAACAGTATCCCCCCTGTTTAGCACCGATAACCTGGTTGGCAGGGTCGTCTCGATCTCGGAGGACGAAAAAACAATCTTCGTCTTTCTCAGCAGCCGATTAAAATTCACCGTCTGATCACCACGATCTCGATCGCTCCCCTCTAACACAAAGAGCACCCTTTGTACTCTATCGCCCGATGCCGTCTGGCACGCTCGCTATTGCTCGCTATCGCCGAACGGCACCGGGCTAGTCGGGCTTGCCTTTGCGTTATCGGGAGATCACTCCCGCAAGACAAGCTTGCTGTCGCTCCCCTCTAACACAAAGAGCACCATCTCCCATGGCAATCATTAACGCCGCAACTTTAAACTCCCTGACCACATCCTATTCTGGGGTGTTCAAAAAGGCCTTCGACGGGGTTGTCCCCGCCTCAAAAGAATTGGCGATTATCGTCCCCGCCACGACGGGGACGCTCGACCTATCGTGGATCGGGCAATACCCCGAACTCCGAAAGTGGGTGGGCGATCGGACGCTCGACAGCATCAAACAACACAATTACAGCCTTGTTATGGACAAGTGGGAGTCGACCGTTAGTATCCCACGGGAAGCCATAGAAGATGACCAGTACGGGGTCTACTCCGCACATATTCAAGAACTTGGCTATGCCGCGAAGATGCATATGGACAAAACCGTCTTCGAAGCCCTCAAGAACGGGGATAGCGAAACATGCTATGACAGCCAGTACTTCTTCGACACCGATCACCCCGTCGGGCGCGACGGAGCAGAGGTCTCCGTGTCCAACCGCACAGGAACAACGGGCACCAAGTGGTGGTTGATGGATTGTTCGCGCCCGTTGAAACCGTTCATCTTTGCCCAACGCAAGACCCCCGAGCTTCAAGTGATGACCGCGAATGACGACGAGCAAGTTTTTACTCGTGACATCTACCGATACGGCGTCCGATGCCGGGACGTTGTCGGCTATGGCATCTGGCAATCAGTGCATCAGTCACAAGAAACCCTAAACATAACAAACTTGGAAACAGCGTGGGAGGCAATGCGAGCGCGCGTCTCAGACGAAGGCCGGCCGCTCGGAATTCACCCCACGCACCTTATCGTGCCACCCTCCTTAGAGGTCGATGCGATCAAGCTGATCGAGCGCGAACTCGTCAGCGACACCGACGGCGGCGGCAACAGCAACCATTGGTACAAGCGCGTAAAAGTCGTTTCTTCCGCATACCTTGCCTAAGCCAAACCCCACCCCTCCCCACCCCCTTCTACTTGAACGGATAAGCATCGTGGAAATCACCGTGAAAATCGCCCAAAAGGGCAAGAAACACTTTCGCCGTGCCGGGCACAATTTCTCGTCCATCGAGACTGTGTACGAAGTGACGGAAGAGCAAGCAACCATCATTCGGGCAGAAAAGATGCTGCGGGTCATTGAACCCGCCGCCAGTGAAGGGGGTGCCGAAGATGCCCCCAAGGCAAAGAAGAAGGACACCAAGCCCGGCGCGCCGAAGGGAAAAGAGAAAGCCGCAGGTGCCGCCACACCCAATGATGAGGAGAAAGCCGCAGGTGCCGTCACACCCAATGATGAGGAGAAAGCTGCAGGTGACGCCTCTCCCAGTGATGAGGGCTAAGCTATGCCCTACACATCAAGAACGGCGATCGAAACCCGTTACGGCACGAGTTTCGTTGACTACTACTCCAACGAGCAGATCGATGCCGGTATCGCCGCAGGCGATGCCGAGATCGATGCCTACGTCTCCGCACACTACAAGGTGCCGCTCGGGGCTGTCCCGGCCGTGCTCGCAAATATTGCCATCGATATGGCGATCTACCACGCCACCCCGCCCACCGGGGCAGGCATGACCGAGCAGATCGAGAAACGCTACGAGAACGCGCGCAACCTGCTAAGCAAGATTGCCAAGGGGTTGGTCAACCTCGGCATCGCCGAAGACACCCCCGTGCCCACGGCAGACGACGTCATCATCACTGCCCCCGACCGCCGCTATAACCGCGGGCTAGGGCTGTAATGACCGGCTTTGCCTTTAGCCTCTCGCGCCCCATCACCGCCCTCGCCGCGCAGGCCTCGCACACCGCCGAGGTGGCAAACGATCCCCGGCTGATCGAAGAGATCGCCGCTGTGTTCGAAAGCGAAGCCCGCGACCGCATCGGCAGCACCAAGCAAGACCCACGCGGCAAGGCTTGGCAACCGTGGACGCAGCGCACGGCAGACAAGCGGCACAGCGGGCAATCCCTGCTCCTTGCCACGGGGCACCTGCTCGACAGCATCACTGCCCAAGTGCGCGGCAAGACCGTCACCGTGGGCAGCACACGCGCCTACGCCGCCGTCCACCAATTCGGACACGGCAATGTGCCCGCCCGGCCCTTCGTTGGATTAGGCCGCCCCGAGCAAACCGCCATCGATGACATCATTGCTTCCTTTGTCGGGGGCGCATCACAATGACCCGCATCGTTGACCTACGCACGGCTGTCGTGCAGACCACAAAGACCACACTGGGAGAAGGCTGGGACGTGAAAGCACACCCCGGAACCTTCGACATCCAAGAACTGCTGCAACGCCGCGTCGGGCAGTCTGCCGTCCGGATCGCCATCACCGGAGGGAATGCGACAAATGCCGGCGACGGCGAAATTGACCTTGAGACTGCCATCACCGCAGTCATCATCGCTACCCGCGATGATGAAGGGGCAAACGCCGCAGCCACCGCCGAGCTGATCGCCAGCCATTGGCAGGACAACAGCTTTGCCGCCTTAGGGGCACGCCCCTTTGGCGTGACCCGCATAAACAACCTCTACTCCACCACGATCAACAACCAAGGGATAGCGATGTGGGGCGTAGAAGCGCAAGGATTGCTTAGGTTCGGTGCCGACCAAATCACCGGCGATGAATACGCCATCGATCACATCATCGCCGAACAGAAAACCCCCGCCACCCTCACCACCACGATCGGACTGGCAGAATGAACGAAGTCGCGACCCTGCTTGCCCGCCTAGCGGCAGTGGAAGACCGCATCGCCAAGACGGTGATGCAAGGCACCATCGCCGAAGTCGATGCACCCACCGGCACCGCCCGCGTGCAATCTGGCGAACTGCTTACCGGCTGGCTGCCCTACGCCATCCCGGTCATGTCCAGTACCGTGATCATCGCCCGCACCCCGGCGATCGGCGAGCAAGCAATCGTCTGCTCGCCCAACGGGGAGACCGACAACGGGGTCATTATACTAGGATTTGCCACCAATAACGGAGGCATTACTGACATCCCCCCGGGTGAACTACGGGTCATCACGAACGCCAACGTCTCGGTCACCGCGACTGGCAATGCCACGGTTGCCGCCATCGATGCCACCATCGAAGCAAGCGGCAATGCCACGGTCACCGCCACGGGCGATGCCACCATCACCGCAGGAGGCGATGCCACCATCACCGCCGATGGCGACGTTGCCATCGATGGCGACGTCATCAACATCACCGCTACCCCGATCACGGGCAGGGTGAACATCAATGGCAGCACCCAGCAATGCCTAGGGAGCAACACCCCCTGCTATCTGACTGGCACCCCCCACCTCATCAGCCCCTTGAATAAGGTATCGCTCGGATAATGCCACTCGACAGCACCGCCCTTGCGTCATTGCTGCAGACCAAACTGCACGCGGCCTACGCAACCCCGCCAACCGATGCCGCCACCGCGCAGGCCGGCTTGTGCACCGCGATCGCCGAAGCCGTCATCGAACACTTCACGGCCAACGCCGAGGTGGCCATCGCCATCGATGCCACCGTCGATGCGACAATGCAGGCGACCCTGCTCTCCACAGCCCCGGGCAGCCCCATCACCGGGGTTGCCCAAGCCGTCCAAAACCTTACAGCGGGCATCGCGTAATGCACCGCCAAGACGGCAGCCTTCTCCCCAACACCGAGCACATCAAACAATCGGTGGCAACCCTGCTCGCCACCGCACCGGGGGAGCGCGTGATGCGCCCAACCTACGGGTGCGCGCTGGCGTCGTACATCGATGCGCCGATTAACTCGGACACCATCCTAGATATGCAGATTGCCATTCGGGATGCGGTCGCAACATTTGAACCCCGCGCCACAATTGATAGCATCGCCTTCGATGCCATCAATGGCAAGCAAGGCATGCTCAACATCACCATCGCTGGAAACTTCGGCATCGCCACCATCGCTATCTAGAGCACCCTTTCACCCCTCCGCCGCATTGGCACGCTTGCCCTGTGTGCAACGCACACGCAAGCTATCGCGAGGCGGCTTCGGGGTAGTCAGGCATATCCACAGCGGGGTGTTTTCACTACGCTTTGCGCATCGCAAAGCATCCGCTATCACACCCGCTGCAGAAGCACCCTTTCAATATGGCTATTGACCTATCCAAGCTCCCCGTCCCGGACGTTATCGATCCCACCGGCTATGATGACATCGTCGCTGCGTTGGTCGATGCGATGAAAGCTGCCCTGGCCACGGTGACGGTCAGCGATGGCACCCTCTTCGACACCACGCGGCTTGACCTCGCAAGCGAGCCCCTGCGGATGCTCATCGAGGCATCCGCGTACCGGGAGTATATCCTGCGCTTCCGCATCAACGATGCGGTGCGTGGCACCTTCCTCGCCAGTGCCACCGGCAACGATATGGACAACATCGCTGCCCTTTACGGCATCGAACGCCTCCCCGAAGAGGGCGATGACGCCCTGCGTATCCGGACTCGCGATGCAACCGAGACCCTCACCAACGCCGGCACGGCATCATCCTACCGAGCACACGCCAACAGCACAGTGTCCGGATATGCCTATCCCAACCCCGGCAACACCACCATCACCGCCACCATCGGCACGGTTGACCACCTGGTTGACCCAAACGAGACGCTGTCGATCACCATCACCCCGCACGACACGGCGGTCACCTCGCCCAGCGGGGGGGTCGTAGACGTGAAGGTGATCGGCGACTGGGCACCGAACGCCCCGTTTGCCGCCACCGCGAACGCAGGGCTTTCAACGACCATCGATACGGTGATCGCCGCCGATGACGTACGGCAAATCACCGACACGGTGCAGGTTACCCTCGGCACCGTGCGGCAGTACCAACTGACCGCGACGTTGACCATCGGCGAAGGGCCAACCTCCGAGGCAGTCACCACGGCTGCCGATGCTGCCGTGCGGGCCTTTGCTTTTGACACCCTCGCCATCGGCACGGCCGTGCCGCGCAACGGGGCGATCGCTGCCCTGTGGCAGGAGGGCGTGGAAAACCTCAACCTGACTATATCGCTCGAGGGGGGGGATAATGCCTTCACCCTCGCGGCAGGCGACCTTATCCCCGACGGTGCAGTCGATGCCTTCTTCCTCACCGACATCTCCATCACCACGACAGTGATCTAGATGACCACCATCCTCCCCCGCCACGCCACGCCGCTAGAGCAGGCAGTCGATGCCCTCGCCCACGACCGCCTGCTCGGCGATGGCAGTGCCTTGCACGCGAACCTTGTCCGCGATGCCCGAAACATCACGGGGGGTGCCGCCGAGGTGCCCGCTGCCGTATTGCCGTGGCTTGCGTGGGGACTGAACAGCTTCGCGTGGGCGGACGGCAACAGCGACCCCGCCAACCGGGCAGCAGTCGCCGAAGGGCTGACCAGTAATGCCCGCAAGGGCAGCATCGGGCAGGTTGAAGGCGGCGTGGTCGATATCCTGGCCGACTACATTGCCACCAACCCCGGCACCTTCGTCGCCCTCGTTGAGCAGACCGATGCCGAAAACTATGACGGCGTGCGCACCCACGCCGGGCAAGACCTCGACTTCGTCTATGACGGTGCCGAGCCCTATGGCGCAAACGCCAGCGCGTGGTACCACTTCACCATCGAGGTGCTTTACCCTAATGGTGCCCCGTCCCCCCAACCAACGCACGATGCGGCCTTGCAAGCATTCCTTGCCAAGTCGATCCCAGTGCGTTGCCGCTTTGACATCATCTACCAAGAGAACACCACCTAATGGCCAACTTCACCAAAGACGCAGCCCTTGCCCTCACCTGGCAGTCCGTCCGCTACATACACCCGGCCGACCGGGTGCAGGGCGCAACCACCGAGCATGCCGCCCGCAACCCCGCGACATCGGCGCCGAACGCCACCCACGGGCAGTTGTTCGATCGGGACGAGTATCTTCGGAATGTGATCGAGGTGATAGCCCGCGATGGGAGCAACAACCCGATCACCACCAGCACCGACAACCACCAGTTCAACCAAACATCCGTCCGCCTGGATGCTACGGAGGCCCGCAAGGGCATCGTAGAATTGGCAACGCAAACCGAGGCTATCCAAGCGTCATCGACGACCCTCGTCGCACCAGCATCAACGCTAAGTGCAGCGGTGAAGACCCTCGCACGCAGCATTATCAGCTCGGATAACGGGTCGGATTACTCGATCGATAACTGCAATGCAGCGTTGCGCGCAGGCATCTATGTGGTACACCACGACGCGACCAACCGCCCCGCGGGGGTGACCGGCGAAGGCATTATGGAGGTTATCCTCACCGATGGCCCCGACGGTGCCGACGACGAAGCCGCGATCCAACTGTTCTACGCAATCGACGAACACAAGATTTTTATGCGGCGCAAGCAGTCGCCAGCGCACACATCGCACACGAACATCATCCCCTTCTCAGAACCTTGGGAAGACCTGGTGCCCACCGCATCCGACAGCCAAGCCGGTATCGTGGAACTCGCCACGCAGGCCGAGGCAAATGCGCTGTCCGAGGGAACGAAGGCAATCACCCCGGGCACCGTGCCGATTGCCACGGCAACGCAACGCGGCGTCGTGGAATTGGCAACGCAGGCTGAAGCGAACGCCTTATCGGATGCGGCCAAGGCGATCACCCCGGACACCGTGCCGATTGCCACGGCAACGCAACGGGGCATCGTGGAGCTCGCCGACAGCGGCACCGGCAGCACCGGGGCACGCCACGATAGCACCGGCATCGCCGGCTACGCCCTGACCAACCAATCGATCAATTACCGGACGTATGAAAGCCCGCAGTTTCCTACTGGGAGCACGAACGTCGCCGAAGACACAGTATACGGTGATGGCTCGGGCGATGACGACATCACCATGTCACACGGATTGGGCCGTGTGCCGCGATGGGTGCGGGTGGTTGCCGTCGCCCAATCCGCAGGATTTGGATATAGCACTGGTGATGAGGTCGTGGTCACATCTGCTGAAGAGTCAACAACCAATGAATACTTTCTCGGAGCAACCCCTGTGGCAAACCAAACGGGCATCAGAGTTCATGTTTATAACCAAATTCGGGTGCCATACCTAAGCTCTCCCGGTTCTGCCCCGCTAGAGGTGAAAGAAAATGCGCAATGGAAGCTCAAAGTCTACGCCGGTATCTGATTGCCAGCCTCCGCCCATCGTCCCGCCCCACATCAACCGCCCCTCGCCCCTCCCACAACTGTAGGTAGCACCTTATGCTAAATCACGGAATAACCATCAACGAGGTCGCCAGCGGCCCGCAAGCCGCCAGCACTGTCTCCACCTCAGTTATCGGCATCGTGCTGGTGTCGCCCGATGCCGACAGCAACCTCCTCCACTACCCGGTCAGCACCCCCGTGCGCCTGACCGAGTACGCCACGATCGATGACGACCTCTCCGCAACTGCGGCCCAATCAATCCACGATATCTACCGGCAAACGCGTGCCGAGGTCGTCATCGTCCGGGTTGCCGCCGCAGCAGACGTCGCCCCCGCCACCGACGACGGCACCGGGGTCTACGCCCTGAAGGTGGCCGAGTCGTCCATCGGCTATAAGCCGAAGATCATCCTTGCCCCCGGCAATGGGGAAAGCGACTACGCTGCCCTCAAAGCGGTCGCCGACAGCCTGCGGGCGATCGCCCTGATTGACCTTGACTCCGTCGACGGTGCCACCGCCGTCACCGATGCGGCAGTCCTCTCCGCCAGTGGCAGCGGGAGCAGCCGATGCCTCGCAGTGTGGCCGCAGGTCAAGGCAACCGCTGGGGGAACACCCCGATCGGCAGCCCCCTTCGTTGCCGGGGCGATCGCCAAGAAAGACGCCGCCCGAGGATATTGGTGGTCGCCGAGCAACACCGCCATCGATGGCGTCGCCGATCTAGACATCAGCGTCTCCGATGAGGTCGCCGATGCCCTCAACGATGCCAAGGTGGCGACATTCCGGCGATACCCGACGCAGCTGACCATCTGGGGAAATAAGTCGCTGTTCATCAGCACCCTTTCGAACACGGACTCCGCCAGCGATGGCGTGCAGTATCAGTTTATCGCAGTGCGACGGGTCGCCGATGCGATCTACGACACGCTCGACCGTGCCCTCGCGTGGGCACAAGACCGTCCGATCAGCGCAAACCTGACAAACGACATTCAGGAATACGTGAATGCCTACTTGGCAACCCTGCGCGCACAGGGTGCTATCCTGAACGGACGATGCCTGATCGACCCATCGCGCAACCCGCCGTCCGCCCTCGCCGAGGGTAACCTGGTGGTTGACATAGACTTCGAGCCGCCTGCGCCGGCGCAGAAGATCACCATCCGCGCGACCCGCAACGAGACATACTATGAAGAGGTCATCGGTTGATGGATCATCTTTGTTTATCAGGCGATCCGCCCTTCGCGCCAAGCACGATTGCGCAGCACATAGTGCACTGCCCAAACTCTCGCATCACTTCCACAACATAGGCAACCCCATCCAATGGCGATCCCCAAAAAACTGAAAAACTTCACCCTCTTTGTCGACGGGCGCAACCTCGCCGGCAAGGTGATGGAGGCGACCCTGCCCAAGCTTACCGTGAAGACCGAGGAGTACCGCGGTGGCGGGATGGACGCCCCCATCGATATAGACATGGGTATGGAGAAGCTGGAGCTAGACTTCACCCTGCACGAGTACGATCCTGACGTCGCCGATAAGTTCGGCCTCGTCATCGGCAACAGCGTCATCGTCACCCTGCGGGGTGCCCAGCAATCGGACACCAACACCGCAGAGGCGGTGGAGGTGCAGGGCACTGGTTTTATCAAGGAGCTCGACTTCGGCTCGTGGAAGCCGGGGGAAGCAGGCACGCTGAAGGTGATGATGAACCTTCGTCGCTATCGCCTCGCCATTGCCAGCCGCGAGATCATCGTGATCGATGTGGAGAACATGATCCGCATCATCAACGGGGTGGACGTTATCGCCGGCCAACGTGGTGCGCTCGGCATCTAATCGAGACAAGGGTGCTTTCCTTGTTTGTGGCAGGCAAGCCCGCAGGGCGCAAGCCAGCCCAAACAAACAAGGAAGTAGCCCGACTACCCCGCAGCCGCTGGGCGATAGCTTGCGTGCAAAGCACAAAGCAAGCGTGCCAATGCGGTGAAGGGTTTCCCCTTCCCTCTTACACAAAGAAACATCCCACCGATGGAAACCTATACGCTCAAGCACCCCGTCACCGACCCCGACACCCAGCAAGAGTTAAACACACTCACCCTGCGGCGGCCGAAGGTGAAGGACGTCAAGCTCGCGGTGCAAGCCGCCAAAGGCAACGACACCGACACCGCCATCCATATGATATCCTACATAGCTAGCATATCGGTTGCGGCAGTCGAAGAGCTCGATCTCGGCGACTTCGCGGAGCTATCCGATCGCTTGGGAAAGCTCTCGGGATAATCGCCACACCAGAAGACATCTGCGTAATGCAGGTGGATATGGCTATCCACGCAGCAACCGGCATCGATGTCTCCGAGGCGATGGATTGGCCATCTTTCGTGGAGTACTACACCGCAATGGTCAAGAGACTTAAACAAATCAATGGCTGACTTCACAACCCTCTTTCGCTTCACGCTCGATGATCGGGTATCCCGAGGGATAAC
Organism: Alphaproteobacteria bacterium; assembly: GCA_022599995.1. Taxonomy (GTDB): domain Bacteria; phylum Pseudomonadota; class Alphaproteobacteria; order CBDBCS01; family JAHZLG01; genus JAHZLG01. The sequence continues at coordinate 12,249 of JAHZLG010000211.1, forward strand.
CCGCCTCAACGACAAGCTGAAGCAAACGGTTGAGGCGACCGACAAGCAGAAAAAGTCTTTCAGGTCACTCAACCAAGTGCTGGAAGATCACAGTGCCGCGTTGCTGTCGATCGATGCTATTCGGAACACTGGGCAACAGCTGTCCGAAACCGGGCGGGGGCTTCGTGATGCCCTAGCAGCACCGGTCAATGTTGCTATCCGGTTCGAAAAAACGATGGCGGAGGTAAAAGCCGTCACGGGGGCGACCGAAGAAGAAATGGCATCGCTTGCCGAGACCAGTGAGAGGTTGGGAGCCTCGAGCATCTTCACCTCCAATCGTGCCGGGCAAGCGATGATCGAATTCGGTCGAGCGGGGCTTTCAACCACCGAAATCCTCGCTGCCATGCCCGCCACCATCCAACTGGCCACCGCCAGTGGCAGTGACCTTGGGCAAACAGCATTGAAAGCCACCGACATCCTTGCGGGCTTCGGCATCGAAGCCGAACACTTCGGAACAGTCGGAGATAAGCTGGTAAAGACATTCACTACCAGCAACACGACATTAGATAGCCTGCACGCTGCGCTCTCCTATGCCGCGCCCTCGGCCAAAGCGGCAGGCGTGGAGATAGAGGAGCTGCTGGGCATGGTAGGACTGCTCGGCAATGCCGGCGTGCAAGGAAGCCGCGCAGGAACAGCCCTCTCCGCGGGTATCGCCCGCCTCGCTGCACCAACCGGCGCAGCCGAAGAGACCCTTGCGAAACTGGGCATCACTCTCACCGACCAAGAGGGGAACCTGCGTAACTTCCCCACCCTGTTCGAAGAGATAGCCACATCAGTCAAGGGGCTAGGCTCGGCCGATCAGTTGTCGGCCTTCAAGGACATCTTCGGGGAAGAAGCGGGTCGATCGCTCGTAGAGGTGGTCAACCAAGCGGGCAGCGGGGCACTGTCCGACTATATCACGTCCATCGATGATGCCGGAGGTATCACCAAACGCGTGGCCACCGAGATGCGGCAGACCACCGAGGGCTCTATCACAGCGATGAACAGTGCGATAGAAGGGCTTTCGTTAACCTTCGGTCAACTGTTCATCCCAGCGGTGACCGACGTCGCCACCGCCTTGTCTAGCTTGGTGAGATGGGTGCGAGACGTCGTTGAAAACAATCAGACCTTCGCCACCGTACTCGGGTACACGGCGGCTGCGTTGGGAGGGCTACTGCTCGTCTCGGGCACCGCCCTCACGACCTTTGCCACCCTCAAGGGTGCCGTCCTGGGGCTAAACATCGTCTGGCGAGCCACCCGTGGGCTGCTGTCGATCGTTCACGCCCGCACAGTGGTGCTGACGGTGGCCAAGTGGGGGATGCAAGCCGCCCTCGTCGCCGCACGGGTGGCACAGATTGCCCTCAACGTGGCAATGCGTGCCAATCCGATCGGGTTGGTGATTACCGCCATCACCGGTGCGGTCGCCCTCTTCGTTTTGGCGTACAAAAAGATCGAGCCATTTCGGAACTTTATCGATGGCATGATTGAACGCATCACCAGCCTTTCTGGGCTGGTTGAACTGCTGTTCCCGTTCGTCGGAATAGGCAAGAAACTGTACGAGAACTTTGCGCCCTTTCGCGACCTGATCGATGGCATCGTGGCAACATTCACGACATTGGTTGATGCGGTGAGCAATTTCTCGGTTGGGGGACTGTTGGGCAACCTATTCGGTGGCGATGATGGCGAGAAGGTGACGCCCGCCTCCGGGTTGCCTGCGCCCGGCGGACGGACGACCAACAACCAAACATCGATCACGGTCAATGCCCCGCCCGGGGCAGACGGCGGACTCATCGCCAACCTCGTCGGCAACGAAATACGCGAAGCAGGGCTCGCGGGTTTCGCTGATTATGTGGGGCCGTAACCATGCCAAACAACATTCTCGGACTGACGATGCTCGCCTTGGGGCAGTATCGTTTCGGCGTGTGGAACGCCGCCTATCAGCAGCTGCAGCGGCAAGACGCGTGGCGGTGGTCGGAACAAAAACGTATCGGCACAGCCGATGCGCTGCACTACACAGGGCGCACCCCGACGAGCATCTCGTTGACGGGGGTGATATTCCCGACATTTCGCGGCGGCCTTGACCAGCTAGATGATATGCGGGCTGAAGCCAACCGCGCGACGCCTCTGCGCTTGGTCGCCGGCAATGGCACGGATATGGGGCGTTGGGTGATTGTGTCCATCACCGAGCGGCAGGCTGTATTCTTGCCTGCGGGCGTCCCCAAGAAAGTCACGTTCACCATCAACCTAAAGAAGTACGACTAAATGACTGGCACCTATATCACACGCGATGGCGATCGCATCGATCACATCGGGCAACGTGTCTATGGCACGCCAGCCGTTGCCGAGTTACTAACCGCTAATCCTCGCTTGGCGGGGATGGTCGGCTTATCCGAGCGTGCTCTTATCTTGCCTGCAGGCATCCACATTGCCTTGCCGTTGCGCAGCACGATCGCCCCTGACCGGGCGTCTGTTGCTGGGGACGTTGCCGGGGGTGCGCAGGTACGTTTGTGGGATTGACCTAGTCGGTAATCTGTCCATAACGGGGCAATGACGCCTCCGTTAGGGGGTCGTTATGCGGTCATTTTTGTGCGGCGACCATGTTGGATCAGAAGTTGATCCAATGTCAAACTTCGTGTCCGAAAACACCAATCTTCGTGTCGCACCATAGCCAATAAAGAACGCGAGGATCGCGCAAAAGCACAAGCAGAGATAGAAGCTATTCGCGTCAAGGTACAAGAAGAACTGCAAGCAGCAGTGCTAACCCCTATCGCCCCATCAAACAACATGGGGTACACCGACTATGAGCTGATCGAGAAGCTGAAGGTGATGCTTGTCGAAAGTCTTGAGGAAGAAAAGACGGTCTCGACCGAAGCACTAGAAGCCTTCATGAACGAATACCGTGGGAAGAACTGGCTATGGCAACAAGCCTGTCACCGGTGTGAGGCTGCTCAGGTGCTGTTCGTCCGAGAA
>JAHZLG010000212.1 GCA_022599995.1 Alphaproteobacteria bacterium
CCCGACGCGTCCCTCGGCGGTAAATGCGGCGACATCGAGTATGTTGAGGCCGTCGATAATCCATTGCTCCATGGCGCGAATGTACCGCCGCACATCATTGGCATAGCGGTCAAGCGAAAGCATGCAGTAAACGACCAGCTGTCCCGGGCCATGATAGGTATGCTTGCCCCCGCGGCGGGTTTCGATCACCGGAATTTGCGTCTCGAGCACGTCGCTCGGGCGTGCCGAGATACCTGCGGTATAGACTGCAGGGTGCTCCAAGCCCCACAGCCAGCCGGTAGCGTGCTGATCATCGCCCAGGAAGGCATCGAAGGGCGGCGGCGGGGGTGGAAAAGACAGGGACTCAGTGGCCGCCGATCCGGTTGATGACAACATCGCCGAGGCGGGGGCTTGAGCCGTCCTCTTTTGTACTATCCAATCGACGAACGATTCTTGAACAGCAATAGCATCATTGTAATCGACTGTCTGGATGGCACGCGTAAAGGTGACTCCATCGAGCAGGTCGGATGCGCGAATGAGTGTTGCTTTCATCGTTGGGTTGGCGTCTTCATTGGTTGGTTGCGCACTGGTTGCGCACTGATTGCGCACTGGTTGTTGGTTGCGCACTGACTGCGCACTGGTTGTTGGTTGCGCACTGACTGCGCACTGATTGTTGGTCGCGTACTGAGGGGCACGAGGTGCCGGCAGGAAGTCTCGGATAAGACTGGCATCATGACACAGCACAGTGGCACAGCATAAGAGCAACGACAGCAGGGTAAGTTGCTATCTCAGGCATCATTGCGCGCATAGTAGGGCGCATAGCTGGGTGCATCGTCGTGTGCATAGTAGGGCGCATTGTCGGGTGCATAGCGGGGCACCGCTGGAAGCAGGCGATTGTCCTAGGCAGCATCATAACGCCGCAGGACGAACAAGGGCAACACTAACGAGACAGAAACGCCCCTCCTTAGCGTCTCAACGACCAAGCAGTTGACTCACGGCTCGGGGCGTTGTACTAGATAGCCATCAACAAAGCACACGGGAGAGCGGATAAACGCAAGCACCCAATGACACGATTTGTGCCATCGAATGACACGACTCGTGCAATCGATTGGCAGTGTTCTGCGAATGTATCCCGCCGAAGGTGAAAACCCTCCACAATCTCTCAGGCAAAAAGACCGTGAGCTTTGCAACTCTGGAAAGCAGTCCGTCTTTCTGTTGGTGACTTATCCGAGCACAGGTTGTGCGACAGTCAGCAAACGAAAGACCGATTCACCGAAGGAACCAACATGGGCGTCGGCGTGAATATGAATTCGCCGCGTGCATGGAATACTCTCAGGTAACAAGACAGAGGAGGACTATGCCCTCGCCCCCCTACGTCGGGGATGTGCGGAGAAACATAGTTTCCTCTTGTCTTATGAGCCTGACCAATGACGCATCCCAACACACCGTTTCGCACGCCACTCTATGCGTGGCACGCCGCGCAGGGCGCAAAGCTTGTCGATTTTGCCGGTTGGGACATGCCGATTAGCTACCCTCACGGCTCGGTGGCCGAGCACATGGCATGCCACGAGGGGTGTGCTGTTTTTGATGTTAGCCATATGCTGTTGCAGCGGTTTTCGGGGGCAGACGCCGAAAAATTGCTAGCCATGGCCAGCACCGTTGAACCGGTGTCTTTGGCGGCAGGGCGTGCCAAATATGGACTGTTGCTTTCCGAGCAGGGAGCCGTCATCGACGACGCCATCATCACTCGTGACCCACAGGGCGGGTTGAAGATGGTTTCCAATGCGTCGCGTGCATCCCAGGTCAGTGCGTTGCTGGCAGAAACGATAAGCCGGCATGGCTATGCCGTTCAACTAACGGCACTGGGAGGTGTTCCCTCTGCCACGACCGCGATGATTGCGGTGCAAGGAAAAAACGCTCGATCCATCGTGGCGAATTTGATGGACGACTCAGCGTTGCGCGCCGTGATTCACGCCCTCACCTTCACGCGTGTTGCCAGTGTAGAAGCATCGCTTGGTGACAAAGAAAGCAACAACAGTCAAGCAAGCAAGCAAGTACCGCTGGAGGTATCTTGCCTTGGTTATACGGGGTGCGATGGATTCGAAATCGAATGCCCCGCGGAGTCGGCTCCAATCCTGATGGATGCGCTATGCAAAGCAGGGGCAATACCCGCCGGGTTGGCTGCCCGTAACACATTGCGGCTCGAGGCAGGGTTACCCCTGTACGGACACGAGCTGACCGAGGACATTGCCGTGTCGACGGCAGGGCTCGGCTGGACAATTGGTCGCGCTCGACGCTCCAACCAAGACTTCAACGGCGCCGATACCATTGTGCCTCAGCTTGATGCGCCGAGTCGGTTGTTTGGCGTTCGCGCCCAAGGACGTGCCCCGCTGCGCGATGATGACGAATTGGTTTTCGTGGTCGAAACGCCCTCCGAGTCGGTCGTCGTCCCGATTGGTCACCTGACTTCCGGGGGATTTAGCCCGCTGCTCGATGGCGGCATCGGCATTGGCATCGCCCACACCGAGCCCGCCCTTGCCCAGGACAGCCTGCCCACAACCCCCGCAATCCCCGAGTGGCTTCGTAACAACGCAGTCCCTCCCCTTGGCACGCAACTGACCATGCGACGAGGGAAAAGGACGCTGCCAGTTATGGTTGTCGGCTTGCCATTTGTGCCCCCGTCGCAGTTTCGCGGCTAGACCAAATCCCCCACCGCTAACCCGTCACTGCCTCAAGGGGACAAGCGGGTGATGCCCTGTCTTCTCCCCTTCACCATTCAACCCCGCAACCCCGCAACCCAATCACCATGAATACCTCGAACGAAGGAAACACCCGATGAAACGCTATGCCGAAAGCCACGAATGGATTGAAATCACCTCTGCCACCACCGCGCGCATTGGGATCAGCGATTATGCCCAATCCGAGCTGGGCGACGTGGTGTTTGTTGACCTCCCCGAATTAGACACCCAATTCGACGCGGGCGACGAATTCGCCGCCGTGGAATCAGTGAAAGCAGCCAGTGAGATTTACTTGCCCATCGCGGGCACTGTGATTGCGGTCAATGAAGCACTGGAGGATGAACCTAACATGGTCAACACCAGTGCCGAAAAGGACGGCTGGTTGATCGAGATTAGTTTTGAAGGCGATGCCGAGCAGCTCGTCGAGGCATTGATGGACGAGACAGCCTACTCCGAGGCCAACCCTCAATCGTAGATCAGGTGTCTTTGGCAGGAGCAACCCCTCCGTTCTTTGCCATATTTTCCGACTGTTTTCGCTGACCACGGTTCGAGTGGTTGGCCGCGCGCGCGATGCTTCTCCCATGCATCCGCTTTCTGTATTTCAAGGTTCTCTTATGACTTCTTCACACGACTCGTCGGCACCAAGCACTATGGCACCGGGGACACCAATGCCCGGGACACCCACGCCCGCAAAATTCATGCTGTCCCCCTCGCCGGTTGTCGAACGTGGGGCGTGGCATTTGCCGCCTGCCTACCACACCCGGCACAATGCGGATATTCCTGCCGATGTCGTTGCGATGTTGGAGGTGCTAGGCAAAGACTCGATCGAGGAATTCATCGATGCCGTTGTTCCGCGTGCCATCAATCACCGAAGCGAACAACCCGACGATGGTGTCGATGAGGCCACCGTGCTTGCCGAGCTATCCGCGTGGGCTTCCCAGAACAAGCCGGGCAAGGCGATGATTGGGATGGGGTTCTACGGCACGCATACGCCGATGGTGATCCTGCGCAACATTCTCCAGAACCCTGATTGGTACACGGCCTATACTCCTTATCAGCCGGAGATTTCGCAGGGGAGGCTCGAGATGCTGATCAATTTCCAAACCATGGTTGCCGAGCTAACCGGGTGCGAAATTGCCAACGCTTCCTTGTTAGACGAAGCATCGGCCGCCGCCGAGGCAGTTTCTTTCATGGCTCGGGTCTCGAAATCGAAGTCGTCGGTGTGCTGGATCGATCAGAGCGTTGCGCCGCACCTCGTCGATGTTGTCGCTGGGCGGTGTGAGAATCTGGACATTGAAATCCGTTTCTTCGATGCCCTCAACGACACCATCGACGAAGGATTTGGTGTCTTGCTCCAGTATCCTGGTCACGATGGTTCGGTGGATTATCCCGCGCTGGCGTCGAAGCCGAAGGACACCTGTGTCGCGGTTGTCGCCGATTTGCTTTCGCTTTGCATCATGAAGCCTCCGGGAGCATCGTCGGATGGGCTTGGGGCAGACGTGGTCGTGGGCACCGCCCAGCGATTTGGGATGCCGATGCTCGCTGGCGGCCCCCACGCCGGCTTCTTTGCGACACGGACAAAATGGGCCCGCCAGATGCCGGGACGACTGATCGGCACCACGGTGGATGCCAATGGCAATCCGGGCTTTCGCATGGCATTGCAAACCCGTGAGCAGCATATTCGTCGTGAGAAGGCGACCTCTAACATTTGCACGGCCCAGTCGCTGCCTGCTATCGTTTCGGCTTTTTATGCGTGTTGGCATGGGCCTGATGGATTGCGTGCCATCGCAGAGCGTACCCACGCCATGACCGTGCTTTTGGCTCAGGCGGTGCAAAAGGGCGGGCTTAAACTTCTCAACGAAACCTATTTTGACCGCCTCACCATCGGCTATGAGAGCCCCGAGCAGGCTAAGCAGGCGTGGGCACGTGCTGATGCCGCCGATTACTTGCTCCACTGGACGGGCGGCGCGGCGCTTGCCCTTTCCCTCGATGAAACGACTACGGCCAATGATCTGATCGCCCTTGCAGGGGTCTTGACCGACAACCACGCCGACGCGGTTGCGACGGTGCAGAACGGGTTGACGGCTGCCCGCCCCCCACAGAGTTGTCTCTCCTCAGCATACCAACGAGAATCGGCCTATCTCCAACATTCTATTTTCTCGGCTAATCATACCGAGACGAAAATGATGCGGTATATGTCGTTGCTAAGCTCGAAGGATTATGCCCTCACCGATGGGATGATTCCCTTGGGATCGTGCACGATGAAATTGAATGCAGCAGTAACCATGGAATCGGTTACATGGCACAATTTCGCGCAGATACATCCTTTTTCCCCTCCCGAACGCATGCGGGGCACCCTAGGCTTGATTGCCGACTTGGAAATGCGGCTTGCGCGGATCACCGGGTTTGACTGCGTTTCTCTGCAGCCCAATGCGGGATCGCAGGGCGAGCTTGCTGGGTTGATGGCGATCCGCCGGTATCATGATGCCAATGGCAACGGCGAGCGGCGGGTTTGCTTGATCCCCACCTCGGCCCATGGCACCAATCCAGCAAGTGCCATCATGGCGGGCTTTACCATCATCCCCGTCGCTTGCGAAGAGGGCGGCGACATATCGATGGAAGACTTGAAAGCCAAGCTTGACGCCCATGCGGGCAAGGTTGGCGCGTTCATGGTCACCTACCCGTCGACGCATGGCATTTTCGAGGCTACAATTGTAGACATGTGCAACCTGATCCATGCGGCGGGGGGGCAGGTGTATATGGATGGGGCAAACCTTAATGCCCAGCTAGGGCTAACCGCCCCGGGGCTGATCGGTGCCGATGTTGCGCATTTGAATCTGCACAAGACGTTCTCGATCCCGCATGGGGGAGGTGGTCCGGGGGTTGGCCCTATTGGCGTTCGGGCGCATCTTGCATCCTATTTGCCGGGGCACACTGCTTATGGGTCGGCACCGTCCTCACGGTCGGCACCGTCCTCACGGTTGGCACCGTCATCACGGTCGGCACGGCCCACGCCGACTGCGGGTTTGACTAATTCGTTACCTGCAATGACCGCCGCCCCCTACGGCAGTGCAGGGATACTGCAGATCAGTTGGAGCTACATTCGCTATGCCGGTGCCCAAGGGCTTCAGCGCGGGGCAATGCTGGCCATACTCAACGCTAATTACCTTGCCAAGCGGCTTGAGACGCACTTCCCTATCCTGTTCCGGCCGAGCGATGGCTACGTTGCCCACGAGTGCATTCTCGATCTGCGCTCGGCAAAGCAGCACGGCATCGAGGCCGAGGACGTGGCCAAACGACTGATGGATTATGGTTTTCACGCCCCGACCATCTCATTTCCAGTTCCCGGCACTTTTCTTGTCGAGCCAACTGAGAGCGAATCAAAACAAGAGATTGATCGTTTTATTGCCGCCATGGTGGCCATTCACGGCGAAATCCAGGAGATCATCGACGGCAAGGTTGTTGCGGCGGACTCCCATCTGCGTCACGCCCCGCATGATTTGGCGTCATTGGATCGGGTGGTTGCGCGCGGTGGCTCGGTTTATGATGCGATTGTCGTTGACAACGGGCACAAGCATTGGCCTGCGACGGCGCGTATCGACAACGTTTTCGGTGATAGAAACCTATTTTGCTCGTGCCCACCGTGGCAAGAGGAAAAGACGTCCCACCATTCCAGCTAAGTCTCGGCTTCCCAGGCAGGGATGGGTGTCGCCACTCAGTGGTGCTGCTGCTTGGTGGTGGTGCCGTTCAGCGGTGTTGCCACTCAGTGGTGTGGGGGGGCACTCTGCCCCCCCACACCCGGGTTGGGATTAGACTTGGTCGGGACCAGGCAAGACAATATGAATCATGCTGTCGGTGTTGAAGTGCAGAATGACTGTTGCCCCTTCGGGAATAGCAAGACCTGCTTCGCGCAACCGGTCGGCCGGGTTTTCGTCGATCTGCTGTTTGAATGCTGTGTCGCTGTAGTAGCGGGTTACAATATCGCGAAACACGTCTTGGCTTTGGGTAAGCTCGTCTTGGGACAATTCGTCAAAAGCGATGACGAAGTCCTCGGCTTCGTTGGATACGGGGTTGGCGGTGACTGAGTCGTTGGTATCGGACATTGTAAATTTCTGGAATCAGGGAAGAGGGAGGAAAAGGGGTAAGAGAAAGCAAGCAATACGACAACGGCAAACGCAACGAATGCTATCATCGCTGTTGTTGTTCCTCGCTTGGGGAAGAGAGGGCTCGGCGCGGGATATGATCCGGCAATACGGGGGACGGGGAAGAAGGCGCGGGGCAAAAAGCCACAAGATCACATGTTGGCTGGGACGGTGCGACGTGTTTGTGTGCCAAGCTCGCCTATCTCCATGACAATGGTCTGATCAGCGGTCAAGAATACAGGGGTTGGTTTGATACCTGCCCCGACGCCGGGGGGTGTCCCGGTAGTGATGACGTCTCCGGGCAGGAGGGTCATAAATTGTGACAGGTAAGAAACAAGGAAGGGGATTTGAAAGATCATGCTGCTCGACGAGCCATCTTGCCGCGTCACCCCATCAACGGACAGCTTCAAGGCAACGTTATGCACATCGGTCACATCTCTTGGCATTGCCATGAAGGGGCCTAACGAACCAAATCCGTCGTGACTTTTGCCTTTGGTAAATTGTCCACAGCGGCGTAGTTGGAATGCCCGCTCGGAAACGTCAATGCAACCCATATAGCCAGCGATGTGCTGATGGGCGTCGGATTCTGATACGTATTTGGCACGTTTGCCAATGACCACCGCGACTTCGGCTTCCCAGTCTGTATGGGTTGCGCCACGGGGAATTTCAAGATCATCGTTGGGGCCACAAATAGCTGACAGTGCTTTGTGAAAGACGATCGGCTCGGCAGGGGGTTCCATGCCGGTTTCTTTTGCATGGTCGGCGTAGTTCAAGCCGATGCCGAGGAATTTGCCCACCCCACTGATAGGCGCCCCGAGACGAACGGCGGGGTCGACAACTGGCAGTGCCGCAAGGTCGACGGTCGATTCAAGGTGATTAAGGGTGGTCGGGTCGAGGAATTTGCCCACCCAGTCCGGCACAAGGGTTGAGGCATCTCGAATAACACCATTCTCATCGAGGATGGCGGGGGTTTCTGCTCCGAGTTCACCGTAACGGACAAGGCGCATTGAGTCTCCTTCATGGGTAGGGGGCACGTAACACGATGCCACTATAGGCGTGCAGGCAGTCCATCACAATGGACGCAACTCCGTTGTCGCAAGCGATGCAGGTAATCCGTGATTCCAGACCAAACGACTCGGCGGGAGTGGAAAGATCGGGGAGGCGGGAGGGAGCAGCATGCGCACGGAGGGGCTGCCGGATGCCCTATATATGAATAGCGCGCCCATAGGCTTGCAGAGTCGACTCGTGGAGCATCTCAGAAAGGGTAGGGTGCGGAAACACGGTGTGCATGAATTCCTCTTCGGTTGCTTCTAAGGTCATGCCCAGCACGAAATTACTGATGAGCTCGGTGACCTCACTGCCGACAAGGTGCGCACCGAGCAGAGCCCCTGTTTTGGCATCGAAC
>JAHZLG010000213.1 GCA_022599995.1 Alphaproteobacteria bacterium
AGTGTGACGATGCCCCTTTTCACCTATCTTATCTGCCTCACCTGCATGCTCGTCTTCTCTCGTCTTTTCGCTGTTCCGGTATGCTTGTGATGACGCGTGATTTGGCAATCCCCTCTCCTTCAGGCAAATCGTTGGTGACGTACCTTGACTGGAATGCAGGAGCCCCCCTTAGCCGTGCCGCCCGTCGCGCGTGCCTTGACTACTTGCAGTCCGAAGGAGGCGAGGTCGACGGGCATCCCCTCATTGGCGGGAATCCCTCGTCACTCCATCGGCGGGGGCGTGCCAATCGCGGGAGAATCAATGCCGTGCGCGAAAAATTGGCGCGCAGGGTCTCCCTCTGCGGCGCGCATCACAGTGAAGGGCACGATCCCGCGAGCTTCTTTCGAACGATCTTCACCTCAGGGGGTACGGAAGCAAATGCGTGGGCAGGAGCATTGGGCTTTCAACGCTCGGAACAATCCCCTGCGTGCCCCGCGCTGCTTCTTCTTGATCCCACGGCGCACCCTTCGTTACTTGCCCTCGCCGAGTCAGCATTGTTGCCGCCGCAGACAACCGTGTCATACCTCCGCGTGCACCCTGAGGGCAATTCACCCGATGCTGGCACCCTCGACTTAGACTTTCTCGAGACACGCCTTAAATCGTGGCACGACGCCCTCCCCCCTTCTGCTGGTGCGCAAGGGGGGCAATCGGCCGCGCGCATCGTGGTTGCCTACAGTGCCGTGAACAGTGAGACAGGGGTGATGCAACCCATGCAGGAGGTGTACGCGATTGCCTCGGCGCAAGGGGCCGTCGTTTTTGCTGACTGCGCGCAATTGCTGGGACGTATTCCTTCTTGCTCTTCGTTGCATGCCGATATCGTGTCTTGCTCGTCGCACAAATTTGGCGGGCTTCCCGGCGTCGGTGCAGTCCATTGGTTGCCCCACGTGACCGCCTCCTCGGCTCCGTCCCTCTTGAAGGGAGGAAAACAGGAATTTCATCTGCGTGCCGGCACAGAAAATGTCTTGGGCATCGTGGCGTTAGGGGCTGCCCTCGACGACTGTCCCACCGCGGACGACATTGCCTCTTTCGTGCAGCGGCGGCAGGTTTTCGAAAGCAAATTGACAGAACTCCAACCGACCGCACAGATTGTTTGCTCGCAGGCTCTGCGGGTCTATAACACGACAGCAGTGATTCTTCCCGGCCACCCTTCGGCATCGTCGCTGGTGCGCTTTGATCTCGAAGGCATTTGTGTCAGTGCGGGCTCGGCGTGTTCGTCGGGGGCATTGACCCAAAGCCACGTCCTTGCGGCGTTGGCAATCGATCCTGACCTGGCGGCCTGTGTCATTCGTATTAGCTGGGGGGTGACGACAACCGACGACCACTTTGACCGTTTCCTCGCCGTATGGGCGACCCTCTGACCCGCTTAATGACAACAACCTCTGATCCCTTTGCGCTCACGTAACCAGCATCTATGGACACGACACGCCCGCTTTACTTCGACTATCAAAGCTCGACCCCCTGCCACCCTGAAGTGGTCGATGCCATGCTTCCTTGGTTTCGCGGCTCGATCTTGGACAAGCTCCCTGCCGCAGATGAGAGCGATGCGCCCCACCTCGCCTCGTGGGCTAATCCGCACAACACGCTTCATGCAGCCGGGCGTCGGGCTGCGCAAGCCATCGAGGACGCCCGCGAAGAATTAGGGAGGGCACTGAACGCCCCAGCATCCTGCTTCACCTTTACCGGCAGTGCCACCGAGGGCAATAACCATGTTATTTTGGGCGCGATGCATGCTTCGCGGGCGGATTCACCGTTGCGCGGCATCATCACCAGCGCGATCGAACACCCCTCAGTGCTCCAACCGGCCTTGGTTTTACAGCAATTGGGCTTTCCCGTTCGGTTGCTCGAAACCGGGCCGGCGGGACTGATCACCGAAGAGGCCCTTGCCGCCAGTATCGATGCGAGCACGGCACTCGTGAGCCTGATGCTCGTCAACAGCGAAATTGGCACCATTAGCAACATCAAGCGTCTTGCGGCCCTCTGCCGCGCCCGTGGAATTCTCTTTCATTCGGATATATCCCAAGCTGTTGGCAAAATCCCTGTCGACCTGCGTGCCCTTGGGGTCGACTTTGCAACCCTCTCGGCGCACAAATTCTATGGGCCGAAGGCCATCGGCGCGCTATACGTCCGAAAAGGCTTGCGTGCCAAAATGAAGCCCTTTCTCTTCGGGGGTGGGCAAGAGGGCGGGTTGCGCAGCGGCACGCTTTCTCCGGCTTTGTGTGTGGGCCTGGGGACTGCTGCCCGCCTCACCCGACAGCTCGACTTGGTTGCTGAAAATAGGCGGCAAAAAGACCTTTCCGCCCAGCTTCAAGCAGGGTTGCGCGCCCATGCGATCCCCTTTGAGATCAACGGTGATCCGACGACCCGGATTGGTGGCAATGTTAGTATTACCTTCACCAACACTGATGCCGATGCCTTCACCGCGACACTGGTGGACTTCCCTCATGTCGCATTCTCGCTTGCCTCGGCCTGCGCCGCGGACAAACGCACTGCATCGCACGTCCTCACGGCCATCGGTCGTTCTCCTGTCGCACGCGAAACTACCGTCCGAGTGAGTATGGGACGCGGGACGAATGAAGCGCACGTGACCGATTTGATCGCGTGTTTTCAACAACTCCACCGCGTCGCGTCGCTGGCTTGATATGGGCTTCTGCAGGGGCTAGGCATTGTCACCGTCACCACCGCGGTCACCGTCGCCATCGAGGGTAGCGGTTTCATATTGTCTTTCTGACAAACGGCCAGTACGGTCTAGCGTCTTGCTGTGCACGCCGACCTCGCCAGCATCTAAGCTGCTGTCAGCTGTCCTTGCTCTTGTCTGTCTTTTTCTCCATCACTGCCATGCCTACAATAACTGTTGTCGATCGTGAGGGTTCCTCGCGCGAAATTACCGTCTCGCTCGGGCAGTCGTTGCTTGAGATCGCCCAAGAGCACAACGTCGACATCGAAGGCATCTGTGAAGGCTCCATGGCCTGTGCCACCTGTCACGTTATCGTTGAACCTGATTGGTATGCCAAGCTGCCCGGTGCCTCCGAGGACGAACTCGACATGCTCGAGTTGGCATTCGATCTGACCGAGACCTCGAGGCTGGGCTGCCAATTGCGAATCACCGAGGAGCTTGATGGGTTGAAGGTGACCCTTGGTGCGGTCTGATTCCTGACATACTTGCCGTCACATCGGGGCGTGACGTGGCTACCCGTGCTTAGGGCAAAAAGTAATGAATCACCTCGTCGTAGTAGCCAAGAAACACCGAGAGAATGATCGACAACGTGGCAATCAACAGATAGAAACCCAATATCACTTGTAGCGGCAGGGCCACGAAAAACACCTGCACCTGCGGGGCAATCTTCGCCATCACCCCGAGTATCCAGTAAAACGCAATGCTCCCGATGACAAAAGGTGCGGACATTTGCAGCCCGATCTCGAAACTCTTGCTGGCGGCGCGGGCGATGAAATTCGCCATATCGCCCGGAGGTGGAAAGGCATAAGGGGGGAAGGCGTCATAGCTATGCCGTATGACCAAGAACAAAAAGTGATGCAGGTTGGTGGCGAAGATCAGCGTGGTGCCGACCAACGTAATGAAGATGGAAGGCAAGAGGCTTTGGGCATTCTGGAGCGGATTAAGCAACTGGGCATTCGATAATCCAATCCCATAGGCGATCATGGCACCTGCATAGGTGAGCGCACCAAGGGCAAAGCGAAAGCTCGTGCCAATCAGCAGGCCAATGACGAATTCGGACAGGATGAGCAGGAACACTTCATCAAGACTGCCGCGTGCTGGGAACAAATAGGGTCCCAGCAACCGATACATCAGGGCGGTTACCATCAAGGCAAACACAAGTCGGATGCGCGGCGAGACCCACGTCTGACTGATATTCGGAAACAGCATGATCATGGTGCCGATCCGAACGAAGCACATCAAAAAGAGATACGTCTCCTGGGGCCAGAATTGGTGGAGCACGGTGTTTGCTTTCAGCCAAAGGCAATTATCTTGTCAACGATACTCAGCATGTACTCGTTGAGGCTCCGTCCCATGAATGGCAAAAACACGATCATGAAGATGATGACAAAGATGATCTTTGGCACGAAAGTCAGGGTGACTTCCTGTATCTGCGTGAGGGACTGAAAGAGAGAGATAATCAGACCAACAATCAGGCTAACGAGCATCAACGGCAGGGAAACAATCAGCATGACCCACAAGCTTTCGCGTGCAAAATCCATAATGTCGGCGGGGGTCATTGCGGCTGTCTTTCGATCAATCGTGCGGGGTCGGGCAGGGAGTGGTTTCGACGGGTAGCGCCCTGCGCATTACCTAGTTTCGGGACAAAGCGGGATAAAGCGGGACAAATTTGTTCGTCCTTAGCTCCCTCAGCTTATTTCGGGGAAGGGTTTGCGTCTGATATTATGCTCGCCGGCAAGGAAGCGCACTGTCCCTGTATGCGACCGCATGGCAACAGAGAAGGTCCTGATCATGGACTCATCCTCGTGCACGCCCCTCAGGATGGGGCCATCGGTAACCCCTGTTGCCGTGAAGGTTGTTTTGCCGCGTGCCAAATCGGGAAGGGAGTAGAGCCGGTCGAGGTCGTCGATCCCCGAATTTCGGGCCCGGCGCACATCGTCTTCGTTGCTGAAAAGAAGTTGCCCCTCGATGACCCCGCCAAGGCAATTCACCGCCGCAGCGGCAAGCACGCCCTCGGGAGCCCCGCCTGTGCCGATGTAACAGTCGATGGGATTCGAAGGGGAGACAGCAGCAATTACTGCGGTGATGTCACCATCTGGAATGAGGGTTACCCGGCAGTTGTTTTCGCGTGCGGTGGCGATTATCTCGGCGTGACGTGGTCGGTCGAGCACACAGAGATGGATCATGTCGACCGGCTTGCCCAACCCCTTGGCGAGGCGTTGCAGGTTATCTCCGGTGGCGTTGCGCACGGACACGCCTTCGATCGCCCGTCCGTCGGGCGTCCGATAGGCAATTTTTTTCATGTACACGTCTGGGGCGTGCAAGAACCCTCCGTGCTCGGCGAAGGCGATCACTGCCATCGACCCCGATGCATTGTTCGCCGCGAGCTGGGTGCCCTCGAGCGGATCAACCGCGATGTCAACACTTTCGCCTCCACACCCCACGCGCTCCCCCACGTAGAGCATGGGAGCGTTGTCGCGCTCGCCCTCACCAATGACAACGGTGCCATCAATGGTCAGGTTGTTGAGCACACGCCGCATCGCAGCCACCGCGGCGCGATCGGCAGCCATTTGATCGCCCTTGCCGACCCAAGGCCAACAGTTGATGGCGGCCGCCTCACTGATGCGCACAGCCTCTAAGCTGAGATTTCGTTCGAACAACGGATCGATTCTGGACAAATTTCGTGACGATTCCATGGCTGTTTTCTCCTTACCACCCAGCTTATTCATTTTCGATGATGGGCATGAGTTGCGTCGGTCTGAGGACAAAGTCTAGCCGATCGAGACTGTTTTTCAGCTCTTTGACTTGCGAGAACCTGGTGGGGTGGGTGACCATGACCAAGGAAACCTTATCGTCGGCGGACTGTCCTTTTTGGAGCACAGAATCGACTGAGATTTGATTGTCTCTTAGCAAGGCGGTCACGACCGCAAGCACACCGGGCTTATCCACCACCTCCAATCGAAGATACCACTTCTTGATCCTCGAATGCCCATCCTCTTCGGAAGCGTCCTCGGCTTCTTGGCGCGCCGGGAAGAAATTTCGACTCGGGGCACTCAGTGCCGCATCGATAATGTCGGCAATCACGGCGCTGGCAGTTGGTTCTGCCCCTGCCCCCGGGCCGATGAGGGTGTAGGTTCCTGCCATCTCGGTCGTCACGTGCACCGCATTGAGAACACCATCAACCTTCGCCAATGGGTTGGTATCCGCAATCATCATCGGCGCAACCTCAACATCAAGCCGGTTGTTCGTCATACTCCCCACGCCGATAAGCTTGATGATATACCCGAGTTGCTGGGCGACCGTAATATCGATGGCTTGAATATCAGCGATCCCCTTCACGCTCATCTTTGAAATCGGCTTGTTCCATCCAAAAAGAAGTCTTGCGAGCAGTGCCAATTTGTGCGCGGTGTCGTGGCCTTCCACGTCGGTGGTTGGGTCGGCTTCGGCATAGCCGAGTGCTTGGGCTTCTTCCAGAACGTCTTGATAGGCACGTCCTTCGCTGGTCATCGCGGTCAGGATATAGTTACACGTCCCGTTTAAAATGCCTTCGACTCGCCGCACATTGTTGATGGCAAGCCCCTCAGTCAGGGCTTTGATAATGGGGATGCCCCCGGCGACTGCGCCCTCGAACCGAATAGCACACGCATTGGCTTGGGAAAGCTTTTGCAGGGCATCGAAGTGTTTTGCCAACAACGCCTTGTTTGCCGAGATAAGTTCTTTCCCCGTCGACAGGGCTGCCTCGGCGATTTCTTTGGCGATGCCCTCTTCTCCCCCGACAAGTTCGACAACAACATCGCACGGGCACGCACGCGCCATTTCTGCCGCATTCTCCCACCAAGGGAGTGGGTCGAGAAACGGAAAGGCTTGGGCCGCCTTCTCTCGATTGCGCGCGGACACACCCACAATATCGAGTTCGAGCCCCTGCTTCTTCAGTAGGTCGCGTTGCCGGTGCAATTGATGAATGACCCCCGAACCCACTGTTCCTAGTCCGGCGATGGCGATGGCGATGCGTTTCAATGGTTTCTCACGGTTGATGGTTCTGGCTGCTAGGGCAGATTGTGTCTGTCTCTGCGCAGCATTGTGACGAAGGCGCGGCGGTGATGGCAATGCCGGACAACACACGCCCGGTCATACACATGCTTCCCTCATGTTTCGAGCAAGAAGGACTGCATGTTTTTCATGGCTTGTCGTATGCGCTGTTTGTTCTCGACCAGTCCGAATCGCACGTGCTGATCGCCGAACTCGCCGAATCCGAGGCCCGGGGCAACCGCAACACCGGCTTCTTGAATGAGTCGTTTGGTAAAATCTAGTGATCCGAGGTTGTGGTATCGCTCGGGTATTTTTGCCCAGACAAACATGGTGGCTTGCGGGGCGGGCACGTGCCATCCGCACCGGGCGAGCCCTTCAATCAAGACGTCCCTGCGTTCGCGGTAGGTGGCACGAATGTCATCGACACAGTCTTGCGGCCCGTTTAGAGCGGCGATGGCTGCGACCTGCACCGGAGTGAATGCCCCATAATCAAGGTAGGATTTGATGCGGCACAGGGCACCAATCAATCGCTCGTTTCCCACGCCGAACCCTATCCGCCACCCCGGCATGTTGTAGGTTTTGGATAGTGAGGTGAACTCAACGGCGACTTCCTTCGCGCCTTTTGCTTCAAGAATCGATGGCGGGGGGGTGTCAAAGTAGATTTCGGCGTAAGCCAGATCGGAGAGAACCCAGACATTCTCGCGTTTGCAGATGGCTACTATCTCTTGATAGAATTCTTTCCCGACACAGTGCCCAGTTGGATTAGCGGGGAAATTGAGCACAATCCCTGTGGGACGCGGCACGCTATGATGAAGGGCTGAGCTGATGGTTTGTAGGAATCGCTCTTCAAAATTCTCTTCGGGAAGGGGCAGGTGCCGGATTGAGCCACCCGCCAAAATGAAGCCAAAAGCATGGATGGGATAACAGGGGTTGGGGGCAAGAATGATGTCCCCCGGCGAGGTGATAGCCTGTGCTAGGTTTGCCAGTCCCTCTTTCGATCCCAGAGTGACAGTTGCCTCGGTTTCTTCATTGATGTGCACGCCGAAACGACGATCGTAGTACTGGGCAATCGCTCGTCTTAGCCCAACGATTCCCCGTGAAGCCGAGTAGCGATGGGCGCGGGGATCGCTGGCCGCCTCTTTGAGCTTGTCGACAATATGAGGTGGCGTGGGCTGATCGGGATTGCCCATGCCGAAATCGATGATGTCGACGCCGCGTGCCCGCTGCTCGGCTTTCATTCGATTGACCTCGGTCATTACATAGGGTGGCAGTCGCCTGATCCGGTGAAAGTCCCAGTCATTCATGCCGTTTGGTCACTTCTCTTCATGCGCGTTCGTGATGTCGATGATGCGGTGCCCCGCCGAGGTGCTCTTATTGTACATATGAGCGGCAAGCCGCCGGCGAACAGCAGGAATCAGAAGCAGGACGCCGATGGTATCCGTGATAAACCCAGGCAGCAGCAGCAGAATCCCGGCAATGACAACGAAAATGCCTTCGAGCACCACAAGGCGCGGCGTTTCTTTTCGCTTCCGTGCCCCCACGAGCTGTCGAAGCAACAGAAAGCCTTGCATCCGGGCAAATTGAAAGCCGAAAACGGCTGTAAGGAAAACGCCCAAGACGGTGATTATGGAACCAACTTGGCTGGCAATCTCGACCAGAACCCATAGCTCGATCGCCATGAACAACAAAAAGAACAGCAAGAAAATCATAGCCTACATTCTAACTTCAACCAATTGCGAAGGCAATGATTGGGCAATGATTGCCCCTTCCTCTTCTCACTGTTTTGGCAGTGTTCGGGCAATGATTGCCCGTTCCTCTCTCAGCGTCTTGGGCAGTGATTGCCTCCTCCCTCTCTCACCGTCTAGGGCAGTGATTGGGCAGTGTTCGCCGACTTTATGTTTCGTTGCCTAGACTTGGCGTTGCTTATCCCACCAACCCGTGATCTCGTCTGCCGATTCCTCGTTCTTTGGTCGCGGTCAGCTTGGCTCTTCGCGATACTCTGCCCGCACGATGTCATGCGTTTCTGCGTTCAACCCTTGGGCGAGCGTCGCTTGTCCCTCGGCCCTATGCGCATCGGATACTCCATGCTGCTGCACGACGTGTTGAATTGCCCATGCAGTCGTTGCGCGAATGATCGGATTGGCGTGCTTCACGTGTTGCAACAACGACCTCCAAATGTCCTCCAGCTCTTGGTGGCGTCTGTTTTGATCGTGATGCAGGGTTTGCTCTGCCTTGGTCGCATAGGCATTGGCCAAACCTATCTGGACATTCCGCAGAAAGCCCTCGTGTTTTGCTCGGCGGATCGGACTGCCGCGTGAGACCAGCTCGAATTGCTGCTCGGTCATTTTCGCAAGCTCGGTCAGGGTGGTGTTGGCCCACTCTCGACGCGCATGGAAATCCGCCTCTTTGGCACGTTGGGCAAATTTGTTCCACGGACACGCGGCCAGGCAATCATCGCATCCGAAAACCCTTTGCCCTATTGCGGTGCGATACTTTCTGGGAATCATCCCTCGATGCTCGATAGTCAGGTAGGCGATGCAGGCCGCTGCATTCAGCTGGTAGGGGGTATCGAGGGCATCGGTTGGGCACGCCGCCTTGCACGCGTGACACGATCCGCAATGATCATGCCCGGCAGCATCGGGCGGAAGTGCCAAGCTCGTGACGACTTCGCCAAGCAGAAACCACGATCCTAGGTTGCGGCTGACAAGGTTGGTGTGTTTGCCTTGCCACCCCACTCCCGCTTGCTGGGCAAAGGGTTTCTCGGCGATGGGTTTCGTATCGACGGCAATGACCGTTTCACACCGTGCGCCGGGCTCGCCATTGCTGAGCAACGCCGCTTGAGACTGGATGAACGCGGCAAGACGGGAAAGGCGGGGCACGAACCAACGATGATAATCGCGTCCGCGCGCATAGCGAGCGATGGTTGCCTCGACCGCCTTATCCGCAGCATCGTCTGCGATCGATGCTTCATCACCGCGCAGCGGGTCGCCGTTATGGTTGGGACTGCATCTTTCACCCTGATGGCTGCCTTGCGCCGTATAGGAGACCGCAACAACAATGACGCTTTGTGCGCTCGGCAAAAGTGTCGTCGCGGATGCCCGCCGGTCGAGTGTGTCGTACAACCATGGCATCTGCACCCCCATCCCCTCGGGGTTGCCACTGGCGTGGGTGCCTTGCGTGTGTTGCGCTTCAACGACCGCCAGCCGTTCTTTGGTTGCCCGATCGAGGGAGGCAGAAGTGAAGCCTATCTCATCAAATCCTAGCTCTTTGGCTTTGGTGGCAATTGCCCCCTTGATCTGTTTTGCCAAGCGTTGTTTGGCTGTTTCCATTCTTCTGCCTCCATCCCCCTTCGCTGGATTCCTTTTGCCGTGCCACCATTGGCCCCTTGAATATCCTGCCCCTAGAGAAATCTCTTGCCGTCTTTGTGCTTGCGCTCTTCGGCTTCGTGCCGCTCTTGGGCTGCTTTCGTCATGTTCGCGATAGGACGCACAAGCAACCGAGGAATGCCAATTGGCTCTTTTGTCTCCACGCAGTAGCCATAGCGGTTCTCTTTGATCCGTCGCAGTGCCTGATCTATCTTCGTCACGAGCTTGAGCTCGCGTTCGCGGGTTCGAATCTCGATGCCTATATCCCGTTCATACTCTGCGTGATCAACTTCGTCCTGCCCTGCTTCCTCGCCCTCGCGCAGGTGTTTGGCGGTCTCCTGAATGTCTTTTGACAATTCATCCCGCCATGCCACGAGCATGTCGTGAAAGTACTTGCGCTGCCTTTCGTTCATATAAGGCTCGTCTGGACTTGGGATATATCTTGGTTCGTTTTGTGGAAGCTCGTCTTTCATCAATTCCTCTTCACCGCGCCAGGGTTGTGGGTTTTGCGGCAAACCATCAACGCAGTATGACTGGTTTGTCGCTCTCTTTTTACGGATTGTGGTAGCTGGATTCAATACTGCCCAAACTGCCCGCTGTCATACTCGTACGGCGTTCTGTGTTAGCAGGTTTGGTTCTATTCCAAGGTGTTGCAGGGAGCGCCGCCAAATCTGCTTCGTTTTCCAGTTTTTCCCGAAAACGAAATCATTGCTGAATGGGCAGACGATCCAGGCATCTTGGGCTAACTCGCCCTCGAGTTGATCGGGCCCCCAGCCGCTGTACCCCAAGAACAGTTGATGCTTTTCCGGGCCATCTCCGGCGGCGATGGCTTGCATGATCTCAGTCGAGCTGGTGAGCAGCAAGTCGCCGCACTCGATGGTGCTGTCAGAGGTGTAGTCTGTGCTGTGAAGGATAAAGCCTCGCTGTACCTGCACAGGTCCTCCAATGCCTATCGGGAAGGCTGGCGTCGTTGTTTCAATTTCAAGCTGACGAAAGATGCTCTGCGACGTGATATTGCGCGCCCGCTGATTCATCACGAGCCCCATGGCCCCGCTCGCATCGTGGGTGCAGATGAACACAAGGGCGTGGGCAAAACTGCTCCCGTTCATCATCGGACTGGCAATGAGCAAGTGCCCTTGAAGGTAACCCTCAATGGACGCAAACCCCTTCTTTTTGCTCGCCTTGGTCATCGGGAACCCCTCCCTTGTTGTCTTTGCTGTCGTTGCATGAGGCTAAGGTTACCATGCCTGCCAGCAAAAGAGAAACGCCATCACGACCGCTTTTTGCCATTCCCTTTCGAATCGTTTATACACTGCACTTTCGTTTTGTTGCCCCCTTCTCCGAGACCTCCGATGCCTGCTGATCCTATGTCCTTGATCAATTCTCCCCTGCCGTCTTCCCTCATGTGGATGACCATGCGACAAGGGTCACCGCAACCTGTTGGTGCCGACGCCCTCGCTGAAGGGAAATGGGTGTTGATTGGCGTGCCCGGGGCTTTTACCCCGACTTGTCATGCCCGCCACCTCCCGGGTTTTGTCGACAACATGAAAGCTTTTGCTGATCGTTCCGTGCGGGTTGCTTTCATGACAACGAACGATGTTTTTGTGACCGATGCGTGGGGCAAAGCAAACAATGTCGGTGACGATGTCTTGATGCTTGCCGATCCAGATAATTCGGTTTCGATGGCTCTTCACTTGTCCCTTGATCTGTCTGCCGCGAAGCTGGGCATGCGCACGCAACGCTTTGCCATGACCATAGACAACGGAGTCATCACATCGCTCGCGATCGATAGTGGGGGAAGTTTTGAAAAGACCTCTGCCGAAAGCGTTCTTGCTGCACTGTGACCGTCGTGTCTAGGACGATCGTGCCGTCGTGCCATCACGTCTAGGCCACCTTCCAGTGCTTTGTTGCCTTTCTTCTCACCGGGCAAGCTTCTCCGCCTGTCCTAGGCTCGGCCCCCGTTAGGGTGCTATTTTGCTAGATAATAGCGCAGTTTGGCGAAGCCAAA
>JAHZLG010000214.1 GCA_022599995.1 Alphaproteobacteria bacterium
CCGATCTCTTCTCCGCCATCTCCACGGGCGCCAGCATCATCAGCTCCAACGTACCGAACGTTTCCCTCGCGTAGTTGCGATCGCGCGCGGGGTTGGCGCCGCCCGCGACGGCTCGAGCGTGCGCTTGCGCAGCCTCGAGCGTGGCGCCGGCGACCCGAAGAGCGGGCGCGAGCGGCGCCGCGAGCATCATGCCGTTCCTTGCCTTCTCGAGCAGCAAGCAGCTTGGGGCATTTCCGTTCAATCGTTGGCGGATGGGGTCTTTGGCGTTGCTGTTTTCGGCGGTTGTTCTGTTGCGGGCGTTGTTCACCGATCACACGACCTTCGCCTTTCCAATGACCGATGTCTTGCTGCTGCTGCTTTCAGGTTTCGTTGGTGTTTTCTTGGGTGACAGTGCGCTGTTTGCGGCATTACGGCGTCTTGGGCCGCGTCGCAATGCGATGATATTTTCCACGCATGCCCCGATGACTTTTTTTCTTGGCTGGTTGGTTCTGGCGCAGATTCCCACCACCTTCGAGTGGATCGGCGTTGCCATGATTTTCAGCGGTGTTTTGCTGGCGATTTTCTACGGGGGGTGTCCGGACAGGCAAGCCGCTTAGTCATTATGAAACCACTCTGGGCGGCATTACGATTGCCCTTGTTTTCGGGTTGTGCGCGGCTTCGGGGCAGGCTGTTGGGGCATTGATTGCGCACCCGGTCATGCGGGCGGGGGCTGATCCGCTTGATGCGGCATTGCTGCGTATTCTTGCCGCCGCGGGATTTTACATGGTGACGGCATTTATTCCCTATCGTGCTTTTCATAGTCCGGTTCCGATTGATCGGTCGCACCTGGTGCGGATTGTGGGCAGTGGCATTGTTGGCATGGGTTTTGGCACCACCTTTTTGCTGATTGGATTGAAGGGGGATAATGCGGGGGTCACGGCGACGTTGATGTCGTTGTCGCCTGTTTTGATCTTGCCAATTTTGTGGGTTGTGTCGCGTCAGTGTCCGCCGTTGTTATCGTGGGTTGGGGCGATCATGGCGAGCATTGGCTCGGCGTTGTTGTTCGCGTAGGCCGGCTGTAGGTATAGGTGTAGGGTGATGGCATTGGGTTTCGGTTCGGGGATTGTTGGCAAGAATGCGCTTGATCTGCTGGTTGATGACCACAAGGCGGCGCTTGGTTCTGTTGAGGGGCTTTTGCAGGGGACGCTGTCGGCGGTGCCGCTGCCGCTGATCGAGTCGGTGAGCAAGCACCTTGTGTTTTCGGGCGGGAAGCGGTTACGTCCTTTGTTGACGTTGAGCTGTGCCGGATTGTGCGGGGGCGACCCGTTGCGGGATGACATTTGTCATTTGGCGGTCAGCGTTGAGCTGATCCACAGTGCGACGTTGTTGCACGATGACGTTGTCGATCAGTCGGTCGAGCGCCGGGGGGTTGCGTCGGCGTCGGCGGTTTATGGCAATGCGGCGGCCGTTTTGGTGGGCGACTTTCTTTTGGCGTCGGCTTTTCGCTTGTTGGCGGGGTTGGATTCGGCTTTCGTGATGCGATTATTTGCCGATACCTCGGCGCGCCTTGCCGAGGGCGAGCTGCGCCAGCTGATCCGACGAGGAGGGGCAGATTCTAGCCTTGAGGGATATTGGCAGGTGGTCGAGAGCAAGACGGCGTCTTTGTTTGCCACCGCGTGTCAGGCAGGAGTAGGTACGTTGGACACTCCCGATGGCGTTGTCGATCAGCTTGCGCGTTTTGGTCATCATTTGGGGCGCGGCTACCAGGTGCTCGATGACGTTTTGGACTATGGCTATTCATCGTCGCTGGCGGGTCGATATGGGGCTGGAGTGCTGGGCAAGCGGGTTGGCGATGACTTTCGTGAGGGCAAGGTGACGGCTCCTGTTGTGGCAAGCCTGCAGTCGCCATCATTGTCCGTTGCCGATGGCACCACGTTGCGGGGATACTTCCTGAACGGTGCGGGGGCGGGCGATCGCGCCGCGGGGGC
This sequence comes from Alphaproteobacteria bacterium, assembly GCA_022599995.1. Classification (GTDB taxonomy): domain Bacteria; phylum Pseudomonadota; class Alphaproteobacteria; order CBDBCS01; family JAHZLG01; genus JAHZLG01. Next base: position 1,968 of record JAHZLG010000214.1, read on the forward strand.
GGGCGATCGCGTAGCGGGGGCGGGTGATCGCATAGCGGGGGCAGGCGATGCGGCCAGTGCGGGCAGAGATAGTGGTGTCGCGGACTCCGCATCACCGTCTTTCGCGGAGGTGTTCACCATCCTCGAGCGCAGTGGGGGTTTTCGGACAAGTATGGGGTGGGCGACCGCCGAATTTGACGCCGCACGGGAGGCGTTATCGTATTTTGATGACGGGATAATACGACAGCGGCTCGCTGCCTTGCTGGATTTCATTTTGTCGCGGTGCTGAATCTGCGCGACCGCAAGGTTTGTGTGTCGCCTATGGTTGTGCGCTGGCGTTCTGCGATGCCCACCTGCCCTCACCCTCTCTTCGCCCTCTCTGTGCCCACTCTTCGCTTCTCTTGTTGATCATGCCCCGTTCGCTCCCCCAATTGATTGAAGGGCATCGTGACTTCCATCGCACCTATAGTGATGACACGCACGCCTCTTTGCGGCAACAGCTTGTTGCCCGTCAGCAACCGCAGGTGATGGTCATCGGATGTTGCGATTCACGCGTTGACCCGGCGCTGTTGCTGCAAGCCGATTTGGGCGACCTCTTCGTCTATCGGAGCGTTGCCAATTTCGTCCCTGCCTATTGCTCCGATCAGCCTACCGCCGAGGGGACTGGGGCAGCTCTTGAGTTTGCTGTCTGCCATCTCCGCGTGGCGCATATTATCGTCTTAGGACATAGCCAATGTGGCGGCATCAACGCCCTCATGACCCACGATATGACTGCCCCACCGCCTTCGATGGCATTGATCAGCCCGTGGATTGACCAGCTCGCCGCAGTCAAACGGCGTGTCATCGCCAAGACGGTGTCGCACCACGCGTCAGACACCCCCGCAGAGACGCTGCTTGAAAAGCAATGTGCCGTCTGCGAAAGAGAAGGCGTGTTACATTCATTGGCGCACTTGCCAACCTACCCCTTTGTCCGCACCGCCATGGAGAAGGGTGAGTTGCACCTGCACGGGTGGCACGTTGACATTGCCACGGGCGACATCACTGTTGGTGACTCGGCCTCTGCCGACTTCGCGCCGTTGCTTGTGCCCAGCACCTCCGCAGGCAGGGAGGCATAATCGCGTGCACGACACGAAACCGCGCGAGAAGAGAAATGCCATCCACCGTCGCGTTCCGTGCGTGGCAGGCACCGTCACGAGCAATGCGTGGCATGCCTTGCTCGCCATCCTAGACGCGCCAATTATAGCACCCTAGGATCGCGATACCAGCGCACCACGCACCAAAAACCTAATCGCGGATTACTTGCCTTTCTGATTGGGGTTCATTTGCTTGCCTCGATTGCCCTGATTCTGGGCGTGTTGTTGATTCTGTCCTGGATTTCCCCGGTTTGGGTTTGGCACATTGGAGTTATTGTCAGCTGGTTTCATTGTGATCTTCCTTACGTGAAGTCTTGATGTTGTGGCCAAGTTACCTTGGCAGTAAAAACGAATGAATTTACCATGTGAAGAATATCATCTTATCAATTACTTTCTATGCCGTTCACCTTATCGTGATAAGTAATAGTTTGTTTCACCACAGACATGTCTCATTTACACCTTCTGTTTTGTCGGCAGAAACACTCCTTAATTCCCTAACGGCACGGTAGATCATCGATGGTGCCAGAAAGAGCCAAACAACACCATGACCTTCCGTTCAATCGCCAAAATACTGCCGAGGGGGATGTTGCTTTTCATTCTTCTAGGGTGTCACCAACTAGGGGCAGCCGAAAGCACCGCAACGCAGTATGGCGTTGCCGGCTATCAGATCGAGAACTCGGATGAGAGCATCCAAGCGTTGCCCGCCGTGGCGCCCTCGCTGGTGCGCGAACGGTATTGGTTCGGGTTCTTTACCGTACAGCACGACTGGAACAAAGACGGCTATCGGGACGTGCTCTATGCGGGAACGAAGCAGCCAGATAACCTTGACCCCACAGGGGATAACACAGGGGGCCTTTGCGGAAGCGAAGCCTGCGGAGGCTATCAATATGGCCCCACCCTCTACCTAGGGGGAGCCGACGGGCAGTACACTCTTGCCGATGGGTTGTTTCGCGATGATCGTGCCGTCCCCGGGCAGTCTCTTGCCCGCCAGTTGCTCGTTGCCGACTACAACGATGATGGGGTTTTAGACCTGTTCATCGCTGACCATGGCGTCGGCACGCACAAGGGTGTCCGCGACAGCTATTACCTGAGTCAACCCGACGGGACGTGGCTGGAAAGCTCGGCTACTCATTTGTCGCCCCCCGAATTTGTCATCTTCGACCACGGGGCAGCAACCGGCGACATCGACAATGATGGGGATGCCGATATTGTCATGACCAACCTCGCAACGGGAGGACTCACCTGCTGGCACAATGATGGCACAGGAATGATGAGCCTACGCCAATGCGGGCGCGTCAATGCCTTTGGAATTGAACTCGGCGACTTCGACGGCGACGGCGATCTCGACCTCTTGCACGGCGGACACGAATATGAGCACTCCACGCAGACAGGCATCGCGTACAACAATGGCAAAGGCTACTTCACGCCAAAGATACGCTTCGGCAAAGTCAAGGAATACCCCACTATTCCCGAAGTAGCGGTGTACGATGTCGACGCCGACGGCGACTTGGACGCCGTGATTTCGCGCGCGGGCGTCCTGTACGTCGGGACTGCGGTCGAGTTGCTGCTGAATGAATCCACGGGGACAGGGCGTCTCCGCAGCAATTCCTTTCGGTCGGTTTTGTTCGAGCTCGTCGATGCGCCGGATAGTTACGTCCCGTCGCACGAAGGCAACGAGTGGAATCATTTTGTCGACACCATCCGTTTTTCCGATGTCGACCAAGACGGCGACACCGACATTGTTCTGCGCGGCGGCAATCCCAGCCTCGACTACGGGAGGTTTGTGATCGGTGCCATCCTGCGTCAAGAGGCTCCGGGGACGTTTCGCCATATTCCGCAAGGAGATGCCGGGAATCCGATCACTATCACTTCGGATAG
>JAHZLG010000215.1 GCA_022599995.1 Alphaproteobacteria bacterium
CTCCCACCCCTCCCACCCCTCTCATCCCTCGCACCCCTCCCACCCCTCCCACCCCTCGCACCCCTCTCATCCCTCCCACCCCTCTCATCCCCCACCACAGAATTAATTTTCTGAGGTCGGCACGATGACTTGTCTTTGTCAGGGGGGTGCTCTATTGTGCTCATGCCTCCTGTCCACCCCCACCCCTCCCCGTGGACAGGGGGTACTTTGATCCCTCGCACCGAACGACCACCCCGTCAGGGGAAGCACGACCTCATCTGCCTAGGTGAGGTTTCTTTTTGCCTGCACCCTGCGTTTTGGGACTTGTTCAGGCAAGGCAATCCGCGTTGTTCGGACAAGGCAATTGAAGTTCCCAAGAAGAAGAAAATGGGGCCGTAGCTCAGCTGGGAGAGCGCTACAATGGCATTGTAGAGGTCAGGGGTTCGATCCCCCTCGGCTCCACCATAAATATCGGCAAAAAACGTCGGCAACATCGGCGAATATCAGCAAGTGCAAGGTCTGCGCGAGGGGCGGGTGAAGGCAAAGGCGCAGTCGAGCACCCCTGAAATCGGAACATCCTGAATCGGAACATAGGCGCATCATTGCCCGCGCCGGAAGCAGTGCGCTTCTGGTGCCCGCAGGCTGTGCCACAGATGCGACCAAACCCGACTAACCCCAAACAACCCGCCCATCAATCCTGAGTACTGGCGGGAAAGACGGCGGCTGTCGTTCACATTGTGTGTTGAAGAAACAAAGAAGAGACAACGAAGTGCAATCCACTCCCCCTTCCTCCCCCTCCCCCCCTGCATCGGCAGAATCGGCAGAAGACGCCGATAAGCAGCCGACCGCCGCCCCTGATTCGGGAGGGAAGCCAAAACAAGCGAAGACACCCTTGATCAGGGCGCGGTTTGTCGAAGGGCCTGTTCTGCGTCACATTGTCATCATGTCTGCCACGGCCGCCCTGGGGTTGCTGTTCGTGTTCGTGGTAGACCTGATCGATCTGTACTTCATTGGCCTGTTGGGCGATCAAAACCTTGTTGCCGCCGCGGGCTATGCTGCGGCGATTGGCTTTTTGGTCATCGCCATTGGCATCGGACTCATGATTGCGACCAGTGTTCGCGTGGCGCGGGCGGTGGGCGAGGGCAAATCTGAAATAGCACGCGAGCGCGCCACGGCGGCTGCAGTGTACTCGGCCTTAGTGTCGATTCCCGTGACCGTGTTGCTGTGGTTGTTCATCGACCCGTTGATTTCGGTGATGAACGCCTCACCTGAGGTGCACGCCCATGCCGTGATATTCATCCGCATCATCTTGCCGAGTATGCCCTTCATGCTGCTTGGAATGGCGTGCAACGGCATGCTGCGCGGCGTCGCCGATGCCAAACGGAGCATGTACGTCACCCTGTTCGGCGGCATTCTGAATGGACTGCTCGACCCCCTCTTTATCTTCGGGTTTGGCTGGGGATTCGAAGGCGCGGCATGGGCAACGGCATTGTCGCGGTTCTCGATTGGCGGATTGGGCGTCTGGTATGTGATGCGCAATCACGGGATGTTTATCCGTATCAGCTGGGCGCAGTGCCGAAACGAATGGCGCGCGCTGACCTCGGTTGCCTTGCCTGCATTGATGACCAATTTGGCGACTCCGGTGACGAATATCTTCATCACATCGGTGATTGCTCGATTCGGCACCGATGCCTTGGCGGGATTTGCCATTGTCGGCAGAATTGCCCCCGTGGCCTTTGCCCTCGTGTTCTCAATGTCAGGGGCAGTGAGCCCGATCTTCAGTCAGAACCTTGGGGCACACCAATACAAACGTCTGATGCAGACCGCCTTCTTCGGGGTCGGTTTCGCGGCTGCAGTGGTCACCTGTACCTGCCTGCTGCTGGTGCTTGGCAATGACCTGCTTATCGCCGCATTTGGCGCAACCGGCAGTGCCGCCTTCTTGATCACGCAGTTCAATTACTACCTTGGGTTTTTGTTCTTCTTCACGGGGGTTCAATTCCTTGCCCAGTCGGGGTTCAATGCCCTCGACCGCCCGAAGACCTCCACTGTCTTAGGGTGGAGTCGTGCCTTGTTCGGGGGCGTGCTGGCAACATCGCTGGGAGCAACGTGGTATGGCTTGCCGGGTGCCCACGCAGGACAGTACATCGTCGGCGTCTTTTTTGGTCTGCTGTCGTTCGGGCTGTTGATTCGGCACATTCGCCAGATCACCCTGCACGCGACACCCGTGCGCCGTCGGCGGTATTTCACGCCATTCGCCCCGGTCTTGAATGTCATGTTTTTGCCGATCACGGATAGATTCTCGGCACGATCAGACGAGTGGAAAGCGCGCCGCCGAGTGCAACGCCGCATGCGCCGCATGCATCGTGCGCGCCGAGTGAAAACCCACATCCCGAATCGAACAGGGGTCGATCAGTAAGGTCTACGGCGGTGCCATCCTGTCATCTGCGGTCGCCTGCGGTGACGTGCCGTAGGGCGCGTGGTTCTGCCCTCTCGACCCATCGGTATCACTTGCATTGACTTTTTGGGGGAAAACCTTATTACCCTGCCTTTCTTGCTGTCTTCCTCGAAGACTCGTTTTTTCTGTTTATTGCCTTGCCGCCTGTGATACGCCTATGTCCTCCGTTCTGACTGTCCATTCCCGTGAAAAATCTGGCACCGTCGCCTCCCGCGCGGTGCGTCGCGGGCATCTTGTGCCCGCCATCATGTATGGGGAGAAAGCCCCCCCGGTGATGCTGTCCGTCGAACCGATTGCCCTTGAAAAGCAGCTCGATACCGGGTTGTTCTTCTCGCGTCTGGTCACGTTGAAAGGTGACACCGTGTCGGAAGAGAAGGTGCTGCCCCGTGCCGCCCAATTCCACCCGGTGACCGACAAGGTCATGCACGTCGATTTCATGCGGGTGCAGGACGACACGATCATCGCCGTGAATGTTCCGGTGCGCTTCTTGAACCGCGGAGAATCTTTGGGGTTGAAAGTCGGCGGCGTGCTGAATGTGGTGCGTCCTGAAATTCGCCTCTACTGCCCCGCAGGGCAAATCCCGGAGGCTTTGGATGTTGATCTCGCGGGATCGCGTATTGGCAAATCCTTCCATATTAGTGCAGTGGAATTGCCCGACAACGCCCGTACGGTTATTGCCGATCGCGACTTCACGATTGCCACCCTCAGCGCGCCGAAGGGCATGGAAGTGGCATCGGAAGATCAAGAAGAAACCGAAGAGTAATCAGACTGCGTCTCGCGTGGCATAAACACCATTGCCACCATCTAACCTGACACCCCTCTGTTGCGTGCGCTGTGTGCCTTCTCAGCCAGACTGATTGATTAGTGTGCATCACAGAAGGCTCGAGGCAGAAGAGGCGATGTGACCTCCCTGTAGGGCACACGGGGCACACGGGGGACATCCTGGGATGGTGGGGATAGTGGGAATGTAGGAATGTGCCCATCGCCAAGATCATCGCGCAGAGGGCTCCTCGGCGCCAGAGGGGGAAAGAGAAGGGCTGCCTTGCCGACCCGCGCTGGGATACGCCCTCACTTAAATTTTCTCTCGAACTGTTTCTCGGATTGTGCCAATGACGCCTCCGACGCGACTGATTGTTGGGCTCGGCAACCCGGGGGGCACCTATGAGCAGAATCGACACAATATTGGGTTTTGGGTGATTGACCGCCTTGCGGCGCACCACGCCCGCGGGGGATGGCAAAACGCGAGCAAATTCAAGGCAAACGTGGCGCGTGCCCACGGCAACCTTCATTTGGCAAAGCCACAAACCTACATGAACCGATCAGGGGACAGTGTTGCCGCGCTGGTGCGGTTCTACCGTCTTGATCCTGCCGCGGTGCTGATCATCTCGGACGATATAGATTTGGCATTCGGTAAGGTGCGCACGCGACTGGGAGGCGGGCACGGCGGGCACAATGGGCTGCGAAGCGTGATTGCCGCGATCGGCGAGGGCTTTGCCCGCGTGAAGGTGGGCGTCGGCCGTACCCCTGCCGGGGCACCAACCTCGGCAGTCCGCGCCGACACGGCCTCGCATGTGCTGGGAAATTTTGGCAAGGCCGAGAAGGCAACCATGGAGCCCTTGGCTGATTCGATCGCGCAGTGCATCGTGGAACACTGGGGCATGAATCCGGCCGAAGATCATGCCGCCGCCCACAAAGCGTTGCAGGCAAAGCTCGGGCAAATGCCTCTGCCATCAGTGGCATAAGCTTCACCGATTTGGCACGGCAACGTGCTGTGCCCCCCCTCCCCACTCCCCCCTTCCCCTCCCCACTGGGTTGAAGTCCTTGCCCCCCTTAGCTGGCTCCTGCGAGGCTTAGGGCGGCATCAATCCTAGTGGACATTTGCCCATGGCGACGTGATCGCGACCGCAGAGCACGCCCTCAGTCTTGTTGCCGTTGGTGGCA
>JAHZLG010000016.1 GCA_022599995.1 Alphaproteobacteria bacterium
GCATCGAGATCATCACGCTCGAGCAAATCAAGCACATCACCAATGCTCGTTACTTTGTATATTACAGCATCAGATTCAGAAGACATCATAACAAACCAAAAAGAGGGAAGCAGAAAGCACGAGGGTGCCCTTGAAAGCACGGGGCAAGGGCGAAGTCACCGAGGCGCGCAAATCATAAAGTAGGCCAAAGCGACGCCAACAACGAAGTGAGACTCAGATAAGGATCATCGGCATGCTCCCGAAAACCCGGAGCAAGACGCGCATCGCCCAAAGCACTTAGCAACACCAAAGTAAGACCCGACTGGGAAGCCTTCTTGTCACCCATCATATGCCCAACAAACCCATCAAGATCAGGCAGAACCCCAAGGCAACCAACCAACGTAATCGGCAAACCCGCCCGTGCCAAAAGGTGCTCGAGCTGTGCCGTCTCCGGGCTCGACAGCCGACCGAGCGCAACCGACACCTTGGCTGCCATCACCATCCCACACGCCACCGCCTCGCCATGGAGCACGTCACAACCCGTGCGAGCCGCAATCGTCTCGATGGCATGGCCAAAAGTGTGCCCAAGGTTCAACAGGGCACGCGCGCCGTGCTCTTTTTCGTCCTCGGCAACAATGCGTGCCTTCATCGCACAACAGTGCGCAATCGCCGTGGTCAAGGGCGCATCATCAAGGGCAAGTATCTCGGTGGCGTGCTCCTCTAGCCACGCAAAGAAAGCCGCATCGCCAAGAGCCCCATATTTCACCATCTCGGCGAAACCCGCGGCGATCTCCCGCGCGGGCAAGGTCGCAAGCAGGTCGGCATCAATGATCACCTGCCGCGGCTGCTGAAACAACCCGACAAGGTTCTTCCCCGCCTGACTATTGATAGCAAGCTTGCCCCCCACCGAGGAGTCAATCATCGCCAACAGGGTCGTCGGACATTGCACAAAAGGCACGCCGCGCATCACAAGCGACGCCGCCAAACCGCCAATGTCGCCGACCACGCCGCCGCCAAACAGCACCACCATCGCATCGCGCTTGATCCCGTTGCGCAACATGGCATCGCACAGGTGCTGAAGCTGCTCCCAAGACTTGCTATGCTCGCCGGCGGAGGTGGCGATGCCATGCACCGCGGTGGCACGCGCATCGGTCAAACGAGCAACCAACCTCTGCTGCCAAACGAGCAGGTCGGGGTCATCAAAAATCGCGTCATACAGCACGTAGACCTGCTTGCCATCCACCAGATGGTCAAGGAAGGGATCGGTCTCCCCTTGCGGTGATGCCAACCATCCATTGCCAATCACAATATCATAGCGCGCATCACCAAGGGCAACATCAAGGCGTCGAGGAGGCATCATAAGCAAGACCACAAAGGAAAAGAGAAGTCCCGCGGACAAAGAACAAAAGAAACCACGGGTGGAAAACGAAGAACAACAATGCCCCCCCCCACCCCCCCTCCGCGGCGGGGGCAGCCCCGGCGGGGGCACGCAACGCAACCCTCACCCCGGCGGGGGCACACAACCCACCCCGGTGGGGGCACACAACCCACCCCGGTGGGGGCACACAACCCACCCCGGTGGGGGCACACAGCCCCGGCGGCGGCACGCAACCCACCCCGGCGGGGGCACGCAACCCCGGTGGGGGCACACAGCCCCTCCACCCCGGCGGCAGCACACAACCCCTCCACCCCGGCGGGGGCACGCAATCCCTGCAAGTGAACCCTGAAGACTATCAGGGCTCAGAGGGCAAGGGCAGCCAAAATAGCCGCAAGGGTCTCCTTAGAATTGTGCTCGGTCGTCTGGTAGATATGGGCGTGGCACTGGGCGTAATTGGGTTGCCGCTGCTGGGCACGTCTGAGGAAGGCCGCTTTGTCCTTTTTGTCGACTAACGGACGCTTGTTGCTCTCAGCAACACGCGACCAGAGCAAATCAAGGTCAGCATCCAGCCAGATGCAAAAAGCATGGCTCAAGCACAGGCGGCGGGTGTCCGGTGTTTCGAATGCGCCTCCGCCCAGGGCAATCACATGGCGCGGGCGCAAATATGCGGGGACAAACAGCGGCGGCAACGCAGAGGGAGCCTCGGCAACCGGGGATAGCTCGGCGCGGCCAGGCACCGCAGTGGTCGATGAAAGAGAAAGCAGGGTGGCAATCGTCTTCTGCTCGATGGCGCGAAAACCCGGCTCGCCTTGGGTCGCAAAGAGCTCCGCGATAGTCTGTTGGGTTTGTGTCTCGATGGTCTCGTCGACATCGATGAAGGTGCGCCTCACCTTGCCGGCGAGTTTTTTGCCGATCAGGGTTTTCCCTGCCCCCATCATGCCAACCAGGACGATAGGCTTGCCATTGGTTTTGTCGGTCGCAGTCATGGAACAGTCAAGACGTGGTCATAGGGCAGGCATGGAACAGTCATCGAGCAGGCAGGGCGTGATCATAGGGCAGGCACGACGCTATCAGATTGTCGGCGTTTTGTCGTCGACCCCGGCGTCTTGAAACCGCGCCATGCCGTTATGGCAGGAAATGGCGGCTTTCAGCATCGGAACACCGAGGGTTGCGCCCGCCCCTTCGCCCAGCCGCATATTCCATGTCAGCAGTGGAGAAAGCCCCATCCATTCGAGCAAGGCGGGGTGTCCCGGCTCTGCCGACTGGTGCACCGCACACAGGTGTGGGTGCGTGGTGGCAGGCGCGGGGGTCTCGGCGTGGGTGGCTCGTGCCATGGAAACGTAGACTGCCGCCGCCGCCGCCGTAACATAGCCATCAAGCAACACCGGGATGCGCGCCTTGCCCGCGGCCATGATCGCGCCCAGCATCGCCACGTGCTCGCGCCCCCCAAGGGCGCCAAGCAACCGGACAAGACGGGTGATTTTCTGGTCGGGGGTTTGGCACTCCCTCGTGATCAACGAGGTGCACCGTGCCAGTGCCGCCTGCACGGCTTTGATCTTTTGCCGCAGGGTTTGGTCATCGATGCCGGTGCCGCGTCCGATCCACTTTTCGGCGGTCTGCGGGTTGGCGGGGTCATAGGCGCCGTCGACAACGGCCGCAACGAGGGCAGCCGAGGCGGTCGTATTGCCAATCCCCATATCGCCGAGGATAAGGACGTCTACCGGCTCACCCACGGCTTGGGCACCGTAGGAGAACAGGGTCTCGACCTCATCTTCAGACATGGCATCTTCGGTCGCGATATTGCCCGTCGGGTGCTCCAACAGCAATTCGTAGACTTGAAAGTCAGCATCGATCTCGAGGGCGAGCTGGTTGATCGCGGCACCTCCGGCTTGGAAATTCGCGACCATCTGTTCGTTGACCGTCGCGGGGAATGCCGACACGCCCTCTTGCGTCACCCCGTGGCTGCCCGCGAACAGGGCGACGCGCGGGTGCACGATGGGGTGCAACCAGTGTCTTTCACCGGGGGCGGGGGGGTCTCCCTTGAGCCCTGCATACCAAATGGCGAGTTCTTCCAATCTGCCAAGCGCACCTGCTGGTTTTGTCAGGTTGGCTTGATGGACAGTGGCTACGTTGATCAAGGCAGGGTTGGCGGGGGCAGTGGAGGCTAGGATTTGCGCAATATCTGCGACTAATTGTTGTGACATAGGGACGCGACAAGAGGGGTAAGATGGAGTTGGAAAAGTGACAATAGGCAGCACAGATACGCCGCAATGGCGTCCCCCACCGGGGTGCTTTCGGGGTGCTTACAAAATGCTTGCGGGGTGCTGCGGGGTGCAAACCCGACAGCCTAGATGGGAGTTCTGGCTGACTCGATCGGCAGGCAGGTGCGGTCGGGAGAAAGGGACGGTTGGCCTAACCAATGGCAAAGTGGTCGACCGCCCTCGGGTCGAACGAAAACCCGTGCCCCGGGCGTTGCGGGACAACGAGCTCGCCATTTATCAAGTCGAGTGCTTCGTTCATGATGGGTTGAAACCACGGCATGTGCTCAACAGAGACGCAATTAGGCATTGCCGCGGCCACACAAAGACTATGCTCGGTAAACAGGTGGGTAGAGACCGGTTGTGGGGCGACCACGGCACAGGCCCTTTTCATTTCGGTGTAGCCGCCGATCCGCTGCAGATCGGGCATATACACATCGCACGCATTGGCGTTTTTCAAGGCGCGAATCCCTGCCGTCCCATAGACGGTTTCTCCTGCCGCAATGGGTATTCGAGACTTCTGGGTCACGACGCTTTGTCCCTCTAGGTCATGAACATCGACCGGTTCTTCGAGCCACGCGACATTGTAGGGGCGCAGGGCGTCCGCAAGCATCACGGCGGTTTCCCGCGTCCCGCTTTGATTGGCGTCGACGTAAAGGGTGTATTGCGGCCCGATAGCCCCCCGCACCGCCTCCACGCGTGTGATGGTCTGCTTGAGGTTCTCGTGCTTGCCACTGATCCTCATTTTCATGCCGGTGAACCCCTGATTCAGAAAGTTCTCGGCCTCGGAGCAGAGTTCTTTTGTCGATTGTTTGAGCCAAAGCCCGCCACTGGCATAGGTGGGGACCAAGTTTTTCCCACCGCCGAAAATATTGGCAAGCGGTTGCTCGGTTGCCTTGCCGACGATGTCCCAACACGCGACATCGAGCGCCGACAGCACGCTGATTGCCAGTCCCGATTGCCCAACCGGGTTCAGCGATGCCCAAATATCTTGCCAAATCGAGCTCACGGCAAAGGGGTTTTGGTCAATGTAATGGGGGCGGAGCTCGCGGATGATGGAATCGTACACCTTCAACCATCGCCCATTCAATGAAAAGACATAGCTTTCGCCGTGGATGCCTTGGTCGGTTTGCAACCTGATAAGCACCGCCCCGACATTGTTGATGGTATGTATCGCCGTCTGGATCGGCTTCTCGATCGGGATAGCGACGTAGGCACAATATATATCGGTGATCCGCATGGTGTTATTTGCCTCGTGGTATGGAAGTCAGCAACGTGCTGCAATAGTTACATAAGCATCGGGCGGGAGGGCAACAATACAAGTACATTTTTCTACCACTGCCTCGTCCCGGACGCAAGGGGGTGCGGCGGCGGCGGCGGGTGCGGGTGCGGCGTGGTGCCGCGGCTCCAACAAGGTGGTGGTGCCGCCCCATCTTTCACCGGGCAATGGTGTCGCGGTCGTCTGCTGCTCTTGTGCCTCCTCGCGTTCTATTCAGCTGTCGATCGTTCTGATCGTCTTTCTGCTTGTGCTTTTTGTTCCCTGTCTTGTGGCTTGGCCTTATCTTCCTTCTTGCGGCATCATCTTCTTGCCTCTTCTCATCTCCCCTCCTGTCCCCTCCCCTGCCCCTCCCCCGCCCTCCCCTCCCCTGCTTCCAAGGCTATTCGGAGGGGTCTGGCACATACCGAAGATAAGGACGCTCGGCGCGGAATGACCCAAAACGGCGCGTGGCCTCTTCATCACTGATCGCAGGGACAATGATCACCTCATCGCCTTTTTCCCAGTTCACCGGCGTCGCGACTGCTTTGGCAGCGGTCAACTGCAAGGAGTCGATAACACGCAAAATCTCGTGGAAATTGCGCCCCGTCGAGGCAGGGTAGGTAATCGTCAGTTTCAGCGTCTTGTCGGGGGCAATGATGAACACCGAGCGCACCGTCAGCGTGCTGTCTGCATTCGGATGGATCATGCTGTATTTGGCAGCGATCTCCCGATTGGGGTCAGCGAGCAAGGGAAAATTCAGCCCTACCCCCTGCGTCGCTTCGATGTCATCAGCCCACTTTTCGTGGTCGGCTAATCCATCGACCGAAACGCCGAGCACCTTCACATTGCGCGCGTCGAATTCGGGTTTCAGCCTTGCCACCATCCCTAATTCGGTGGTGCAAACGGGGGTGAAGTCTTTGGGGTGGGAAAAGAGAACCCCCCAGCTATCGCCGAGGTGGTCGTAAAAAGAGATTGGTCCCGCGGTAGAGTCAGCGGTAAAATCGGGCGCAATGTCGCCAAGTTGAAGGGTCATGGTCTGTTCCAAGCAGAGGGTGTCGGGAAACCTGCGGTGGGGGGGAGGGGGGTCTCCCTCGGGCAGGTAGGAAAGGACGAATGCTTGCGCATCCCTCCTTAGGCGGAGCATTCTCCGCGGGGCATAGCTGTTGTCTGGTTAGCCCAGACAGCACGCATGCCGACAACACTGGTGTTCGCAACACTGGTGCTTACAACACTGGTGTTCGCAACACTGGTGTTGATGACCACGACCGGTCGCGGTCGGGTGACCACCTATGGATGACATACTCTCTGCTTGCGCACGCCACTGGGGCTCGGCATCGGCAGCCCGCACCACGCCAGCACCGCCCGTCGAGACGAACAGTGGCAGTCCCTGTATCGGGGATGCGCGATGCAATACATCGGAGAGAGAAATGACAGAAACCATCATAAAAGCAGACATATAATGCCCCCGACGCAATTACAAGTAGCAATCGCGTTATCATAGGGCAAAGGGTATCTGTCCCTATGGCGGCAAGGTGCGCCTCGCAAGGGTGCGTCGGCGTCTTAGCCCGGTTAGGGTCTGGACTCATTAAACAAGGTAAGAGTTTGTTCTAGGTTTACGCAATCAAAACACTGCGGGTGAGTTTTGTCATACGTCACATTACAATCCGCTATATACACCACCCCAAAATACTGGGATTCGATTGCTGATGCAATCTAGCATCCAGTATTTTGGGTGA
>JAHZLG010000216.1 GCA_022599995.1 Alphaproteobacteria bacterium
AGCTAAGTGCGCGGCGGGGAGACACCAACTAAGTGCGCGGCGGGAAGGCAACAGCTAAGGGCGCGGCGGGGAGGCACCAACTAAGTGCGCGGCGGGGGAGGCACCACCTTGCTAAGCGGAAAACGAACACGAAACGTTGTCCCGCTAGCATTGGTCGTAACCAGCCGCAAATTCGCGCCAAGGTTCGACGCCATCTCGTAGGCAATGGGCAGGCCAAGCCCTGAGCCTCCCCCGCGCACACCGCCTTGGAACGGCACAAAAAGCTTTTCGATCGCTTTGGGTGGCAACCCCGGGCCATTGTCGGTCATGTCGATGGCGAGGTCTTCATTGATGATGGTCTGATCGACGGTGACATTCGTTGCGCCGGCTTGGATAGCGTTGCGCAAGATGTTCACAAAAATACGGTAGAAATCTTGTTTTCTGCCGACCACCACGGTCTTCGGATCAAGTTGATTGACAAGGGTTGCTTTGCCAAAGGCGTCTGCCGACAGCTCGGCGGTGACGTCGTCCAGCACGTCGTGCAGTGACAGCTCTTCGTCTTTTCCTCGTGCTTTGCCGTCTGTACGGACGTATTCGAGTATCTGATCGCACATGGCGATAGACTGCCGCATCGATCGCATGATGACTCGGATACGCTCGTCGTATTTGGGGTCATCGGTCCCCTTGGCTTGCAGCACCTCCGCATGGAGGATGGTCGAGCTCATCATGTTCCGAATATCGTGATTCACCTTGTTCAATGACTCGCCAAGGTTGGCCAGTCGCTTGTTCTCCAGCAATGACAGCTGCAACCCCTTCTGGAGGTCGATAAGCTCACGATGCAGCTCTGAGACGGCGGTTTGGTCGTCTGAGATAAATACGTTGTAAAAAGGGCGTTTGGGATTGGCGGCGAATTTGCGGATATGCTCGCGCATGGTGTGGATGTGATTCACGATGTGCCGCTGGTACCACAGCATAAACCCAAGCATGCCGACAAATGAGGGCAAGAAGAAGGCAATCATATTCGCCAGCAGGTTGGTGCTTTCTTCGTTCAGCGTCTCGATCTCCATCTCGACGGCAACGAGCAGAGGTTGATTCGCAGCCACCCCTTCTTCGACCACTTCGTTTACCGGCAGCACGACGAGGGCCTTCGTGTAGTCGCTATCGAGCACCCGCAGGGCCTCATAGAACATAGACCACGTCGATTCTAGGTCGCTAAGCAGATAGTAGTTAGGATGGGTCAGGATAACCGACCGATTGCCAACCAGCACTGTTTCGATCGGAAAGACGAATCCGCCATCGGGTTGAATGTCGGGCAGTGTTTGTCCCACTGCATCCTGAACGAGCTGCGTAAAGCTGGTGTCACCATCCAGCAAGGCAAGCTGGCGGTGGTACCACTCGGTACGGGTCTGCACGATGTTCCACCAAATCATGATCACGGTCAACACGAAGACCAGTGATATCATCGACAACATCATACGAAGAAATGATCTGTCCATGGGTCCTTTGCGAGGGGCTACTATGCAGATAAGACGGACATGGTGGCAGCAGAAATATGCCCAGGGACGGATTTGAACCGCCGACACAGGGATTTTCAGTCCCTTGCTCTACCAACTGAGCTACCTGGGCATCCGCGCCCGGAAGGATTCGAACCTCCGACCTTTTGATTCGTAGTCAAACACTCTATCCAGCTGAGCTACGGGCGCATTTTTTTCGCATAGCTCTTGTCAGGAGCCACGTCAAAATGGATAAGTCTGTTGCTTCTTTCTGTCAAGGCAGGGCATGGTAGCTTGGGTGTGCCTAGCGCGGATTGCCGCGGGCCATTCGGGGCGGCGCTGTCACCTTTTCCTTTTGTTTTTGTGTTGCATTCTATGGTACCCAGTCGCTACGCCCGCCCCGAGATGACCGCGATCTGGGAGGACGACAACAAATATGCGCTCTGGCTCGAGATCGAAACCTGCGCCGCGGAGGCGATGGGCGAGCAGGGATTGATCCCGTCCTCAGTGGGGGAGGAGTTGCGCGCACACGGGCGTGTCTCGGCCGCGCGCATCGCTGAGATCGAAAAAACCACGCGGCACGATGTGATAGCCTTCTTGACGAATTTGGCCGAATCGCTTTCGGATTCGTCGCGCTACGTCCATCAGGGCATGACCTCGTCTGATGTGCTCGATACGTGTCTGGCACTTCAGTTGCGGCAGTCGGCGGATCTGCTGTTGACGGGAACGGATGCCTTGCTCGCCGCCCTTAAGGCACGGGCATTCGAACACAAAATGACGGTGACCATCGGGCGGTCGCATGGGATACACGCCGAGCCGACCAGTTTCGGGCTGAAGCTTGCGGGGTTTTACGCGGCCGTGGAGCGGGCGAGAGCGCGGCTGATCGCGGCACGCGAGGAAATCGCCACCTGCGCCATATCGGGAGCCGTGGGCAATTTCGTGCACCTCGACCCAACCATCGAGTTGCGGGTGGCCGAGAAGCTTGGCTTGCAGTGTGAGCCGATCTCGACGCAGGTGATTCCCCGTGATCGTCATGCGTGGTTTTTCGCCGCATTAGGCAACATGGCATCGGTGATCGAGCTTATCGCCACTGAGATACGTCACCTTCAACGCTCGGAGGTACGCGAGGCCGAGGAGTACTTCCACGCCGGGCAGAAGGGGTCATCGGCGATGCCGCACAAGCGCAACCCCATTCTCACAGAGAATCTCACAGGGCTGGCGCGCCTGATTCGGAGCAGCCTCCACCCTGCGATGGAGAACGTCGCCCTATGGCACGAGCGCGATATTTCGCACAGCTCGGTTGAGCGGATCATCGCCCCGCAGGGGTGTATCTTGTTGGATTTTGCTTTGGCGCGGCTGACGGGGGTGATTCACAATTTGGTGGTTTACCCCGAGGCGATGGCAAGGAATGTCGCCTTGTTTCACGGGTTGCATCATTCGCAAACGGTCATGCTGGCGTTGACCCGTGCCGGGATGTTGCGCGAGGAGGCCTATGCCCACGTGCAGGCGTGCTCAATGCAGTGCTGGGAGGAAGGCGTGGATTTTATCGACGTCTTGCTTGCGAGCCCGGCAATAGTGTTGGCCCTAGGATCATCAATGCTGGAGTCGCTTCGCGGCGCCGATCATTATTTGCGGCACGTTGACACCGTGTTTGACCGCGTGTTTGGCACGGAGACCGTCCCCGCCGACCACACCAGCCCTCAAGCGACTAGCTAGCTTAGCTGGTCTCTGCGTCCAATGCCGCCCGTTGTGCCTCGGCCAGCGTTGGCACAGCCGTGCGCGCCAGGGCGAGCATGGAAGGGAGCACCTCAGCATCGCAAGGCGTTCCTTCTACCGAGAACCCCACATCGATCAATTGCCCGGTAGTCGTAAACACAAAGTTGGCATCGACATTCAACCGTTCATCCTCGGCATAGTTCGGGTCGAGCAGCAAATTGTCGCCGAATTGCCCCACGCTAAGCGCAACCGCCCCGGCAAAGGGGGCGGGTGCAGGGGTCGGCAATCCTGCGAGCGGGGTTTGTTTTCGCCGACGCGAAGAAGGTCTTGGCGCACGCAGCCCCTCGAGTGCCATCGCCACCGCGACCGAGGCCGCGGTGATCGACGCGGTACGCGTGCCGCCGTCGGCCACAATAACATCGCAATCAATGCGCAGAGTGACCTCACCGACAGCTTCAAGTGGCGTCACCGCGCGCAGGCTGCGTCCGATAAGCCGGGAAATCTCTTTGGTGCGCCCGCCGTCGAGTGTGCTGCGGCGATCGACGCGTTGTTTTGTGCTGCGCGGCAACATGCTGTACTCGGCGGTCAGCCAGCCTGCTCCTTGGCCGCGCATGAACCGGGGCACCGAATCCTCGACTGAGACGACCGCCAACACCTCGGTCGCGCCCATTTTTATCCAGCAACTCCCTTCGGCGTGGGGGTAGTAGCCTGCTTGCATAGAGACCGGGCGCATCGCATCGCGTGCACGGCCATCGGGGCGATCAGAAAGGTTCATCGGGTATCCAGAAGCGGCGGGGATAAATCAAAGGCGAGAAAGAAAGCTAAGCAAGGAAGCTAAGCAGGAACCAAGCAGGGGAACCAAGAAAGGAAATGGGATAGGGGTATCGAGCACGCCCCCCATCACCGCAGGCTTAGACAAAGAGGCCAAGGCGACCGAATCGTCCCAGAGGCAAGGACGCGCAAAGAGGGACAACGATGGGCACTGCTGGCTCTACTCCCACGCAACCCGCGTCATGTCGTTGGCTTGTATGGGGGCATTTGCCCACAGCCCCTTGATGGTGCGCTTCCAGACGCCAATCTTCGGCAGTTGGAACAAAAAGACATTCACGCAGTCATCCGCCAGCAGGGTTTGGAATTCGCCAAGTATCTGCTTGCTTTGGTCGAGATCGGTGGTCGCGTGCAGCCGCTCAAGCAGGGTTTGGGCTTCGGAATTCGCATAGTTAAAATAGTATTTTTCGCGGGCATAGATCTCGATGTCGTCGGGCTCGGTATGGGCGACAATCGTCATATGGTACTGCGATTCGCGGAACACACTGCGGAGCCAATCCGACCACGAGACCACTTGCACATTAACGGTCATGCCTTTTTGCCGCAGCTGGATGGCAATCAGCTCGCCGGAGCGCTGGGCATAGCCCGGGGGAGGCAACACCAAGTCAACGGGCTCGGCGGTCAACGCAGTAGGCAGGACTTCATCGGCCGCATAGGGCTGACGCTGACTGAGGTCGACATACTCGTCGCGATGGGGGGCAAAGTGGCTGCCGATCGGCGTTCCTGCACCGAACATGGCAAGCTCGATAAGGGTGGGGCGATCGATGGCACGGGTAAGGGCACAGCGATTCTCACGGCTATTGAACGGGGGGCGTGCATTGTTCAAGGCGAGGATGGTCTCGCCCTCGGTGGTGCCAAGGGTGATCGCAAATGTGTCTTTTGCTCGAATCAGATCGAGTGCTTCGGGGGCGGGGAAATTGGGGAATCCATCGACTCGCCCGGTTAGCAGGGCGGCCAATGCGGCATTCGGGTCGGCAAGAAACAGAAATGTCACGGTGGGAATCGGGACTTGCCGCCACGCGGTCGGCACTGCTTTGAGGGTGATTTGCTCCCCACGTCGCCAGCTCTGCACCTGATACGGCCCTGTTCCATTGGGCGCGGTGTCGTTGGTGTCGACAGTGGTGGGCTCGACCATCACCGCATCCCCCCATGCGAGCACCCGGGGGAAGTCAGCAACAGGGTGTTTGAGATCAATCCGCACCTCAAAGGGTGACACAACGGCCACGGTCTCGATGGATTCGAAGAGCCGCTTTTGGGCGTTCAATGAATCGGCAGCTTGCGCGCGCCGAAGCGAGAATGCGACGTGCTCAGCTGTGAAAGCGACGCCATTATGAAATTGAACATCCTGCCTAAGGGTAAATCGCCACTTATCGCCGCGCGCATTTGCCTCCCATTTGGTCGCGAGGCTAGGTTGCACCCGTCCATTTTGGTCGATGCGGGTTAGTCCTTCGAAGACGTTTTGGTAGACGATTTCATCGGTTGCCGCCGCGGCGGTCACGGTTGGGTCGAGCACTGGCGGCTCTAATGCCACCCCGAGGGTAAGCTCTTGCGCTTGGGCGAAGGCGGCATTGGCAAGGAGAAAGGCCGCGGCGAGACAAATCAGCACGCGGTGTTTTCGAGAAATATGTGCGTGCATCGCTGTGGGGCAGATCGAGGGCGAACGAAACCGAGAAACCGAAAAAGCCGAGAAGGTCGGGGTGAAACCAATATCGGCAAGGGCGTAAATCAAAGGACAGGGTCATCGAATCGATGGCCCTCGCGAACCCTGTCGCCATCGTGCGGGCGATCACAAGATCGGGCACGGGTGTTTTGGTGCGCGGTTGTCGGGGACGGGTAATTATTGGCTGGGGTTTGCTGCATGGGCGGCATCGATAGCTCCTCGATCGTGTGCATGCCTGTTGCCCTTGCGTCTCTTCAGAGCGGGGGGATGCATCAACCAGAGATGACCAAGTCCCTCGTGCAGGTAACACCGACCAGAACGAGTAGCACCACCAATGCAATGATACGCGTATCACTGACGCTAGCGCCGGCGACGCTAGCGTCGTTGACACTTGTGCCGACGACACTTGTGCCGATGACACTAATGCCGACGACACTTGTGCCGATGACACTAATGCCAGTCACATGTACCGGCAACAACCATCAATGCAATGATACTCGTATCACCTACGCTAGCGTCGGTGATACTTGCTCCGACGACACTAGTGTCGATAACACCGCACAGATGCCCCTCCCCCCCCTTGTAGGGGCATGGATGTATCAGGCAGTTTCAGGGGTTGCAGCAGCAGTGGCATCCTGAGCAGCGTCGTCCGTTCCCGTTGCGTGAGCAACCGACGAATCACTGGGAGCAACCGATGAATCATCGGAAGCAACCGACGAATCATTGGAAGCAACCGTGGAATCATCGGAGGCGTTCGCACTATCGGATGTGGCTGTCGGTGCCTCAGTGGTCGCAGTCGTCGGGGTGTCGGCATCATCGCTAGGCTTCTTCGCAGGCTTCCGTTTTGCTTTTGCGCCTGCTTTGTCGCCACCTTTGGGTTTGGATTCGAATCCAGGAATGCCGCTCAATCCAAGGATATCGCCAAGCACTGCCCCAGAGTCAGCCGAGCCATAAGCTTCCACTGCTTCTTTCTCCTCTTGAATCTCGAGCGCCTTGATGGACAAGGTCACTTCGCGATCGTTACTGCCAAGGTTGATGATCTTGGCTTCAACGCGTTCGCCTTTGGCGAAGCGTTCAACCCGTTGCTCGGCCCGTTCGCGTGCCAAGTCGCCGCGACGAATAAAGCCGCGTACTTTCCCTGCCACCGTTACGGCGAGACCATTTTCGGTCACTTCCTCGATGG
>JAHZLG010000217.1 GCA_022599995.1 Alphaproteobacteria bacterium
CCTCGAGTCTGGGTAATTCCACGCAAGATTTGGCCAAGAGGTCTACGGCACTAAGCCATTCAGTGCGGGAATTTCTGAAGCGGATGCAATTCGTATAAGACACCGTTCTCAAGTGCCCCAATCCGCGCAGGTTAGTCCGTACAGACTTGCCTGCCCTTCTGGGGGGAGGGAGGGCGCAGTAGCTTAGCCTTTCCATGCTTGGTCGATTGGTGTGTAGGACAGCGCACCCTGTATATCAGCAGCACATCATCGGCGTCTGATCAGCATGCTGTGATATGCAAAGTGTCATCAGCAGCGAGGTGGGCCAGCTATCCGGTGTAGCCCCTGCCAATGGCCCTGCCATAAAGTGTGATCAGCAAGCGAGGTGGGCCAGATATCCGGTGAGTTCTCGCTATCCCATTATGCCCTGCCATTATTGCTGCTTTGGGCCAATCACTCTTTTCGGGGGATCATGCGAGGATAGCGAAAAGCGTATCGGCATTTGTTACAAGCATATGCTCGACCGTGGAGAGCCCCACCTACAATAGATGCCTGCTTAGTGGGCTTGGGGCACAATAATGGCTAGCCGCTACCTGCTTGGTCTGATTGGTCTGTAGGACAACGCACCCTG
Source organism: Alphaproteobacteria bacterium (assembly GCA_022599995.1). Taxonomy (GTDB): domain Bacteria; phylum Pseudomonadota; class Alphaproteobacteria; order CBDBCS01; family JAHZLG01; genus JAHZLG01. The sequence goes on from JAHZLG010000217.1 coordinate 611, forward strand.
TATATTAGCAGCACATCATCAACGTATGATCAGCCTGTGATCTGCAAAGTGTTATCAGCAAGCGAGGTGGGCCAGCTATCCGGTGAGTCCCCTGCCAATTGCCCCCTGCCATCAAGTGTTATCAGCAAGTGAGGTGGGCCAGCTATCCGGTGAATCCTCTGCCAATGGCCCTGCCATCACGTGTTATCAGCAAGCGAGGTGAGACGGCTTTCCGGTGAAGCCCCTGCCAATCGCCCCCTGCCATTATTGCTGCTTTGGGCCAATCACTCTTTTCGGGGGGATCATGCGAGGATAGCGAAAAGCGTATCAGCATTTGTTACAAGCATATGCTCGACCGCGGAGAGCCCCACCTACAATAGATGCCTGCATGGTGGGCTTGGGGCACAATAATGGCTAGCCGCTACCTGCTTGGTCTGATTGGTCTGTAGGACAACGCGCCCTGTATATTAGCAGCACATCATCAACGTATCATCAACGTATCATCAGCAGGCGAGGCGAGGCGCACCAAGATGAAGCCTCGTGGCCGCTGCATTCTTTTTCTCTCGTGCGGGTCGGGGCACCTGCGCCAATACTAACGCAGATGCCCGCCCGCCTCACATACTATGTCAAGAAGGTGACTTTGTGCCGCGGCGCAACATCCGATAACCCGAAAAGCTAACGGCAACCAACGTGACCCCAATCACCGTCGCCAAGGCCACAAACGACCCATCGAGCGATGCCACGGAAAATGCATTCTCAGCGGCATTGCCATTCGCATGCACGTGCGCGCTCGCAGTCGTGTGCGCCCACGCCGTAGATGCCCCCAGTGCCAGCAAAAGACCCCCCGCAACCCCCGAAGTCACCCCAACCTGACGCCGAAATGTTGCAACGCGGGGCAGACGAGAAATCAATGACACCATCGCACCAAACACAAACAAATAAGCAACCGTCAAGCCGACCAGATACCAAAGGATAGGAGTCGCTTCAGCACCAACGACGCTCAACCCATAGGCGTAGCCGTGAAAGCCCATGGCAACGTAAATGACGCCGTCCATCACGCGAATCGAAGTCGACGACGCCATCACCACGCCAAAGATTACCACTGAAGCAGCCACAAAAAGATCAGGAACCGGAAGCGCAACCCCCGCCAAAGCAACCCCAACCCCTAGCAACATAATAAGCAAGGCAACCAACCCCGTCCGATGAGTGGGGGTGAGCGTGCGCCGACCCTGTGCAGGGTTCTCGCCCGATGCAGCCGCACTGTCGGTTGTCGTCCCGGTGCGTGCCAAACGACCGCGCGACACCAAAAGGAAGCTCAACGCCAGCATAAATACCAAGTGATCAAGCCCTAAAAAGGGATGCCCAATCCCAGACAGAAGACCATCGCCCCAGTCGCCGACAAGGGCAAAATCCATCGGATGATGCGCCGATGCAACGAACGGCAAAAGAGCGGCAACGCCAGCAACCCCTGCAAGACAAGAAAGGCGCGACAATGAACGCCGCCGACATCCCGCTTGGGGAGTCAGAAGACTGTGATCAGTGTTTTTCGAAAGCATGAGAGACTCCGAGAGAAGTGAAGGGATAAGAAAATAACAGCGCCCAGAATATCAAGGGTGCCAAGGACATTCCACGCATAGCCACAGGGTAAACCATCATCGGTGGAAAGGAAACGCCCCGCCTCCGCCCTATCCACAAGGGATAACCGAGCGGTAATGAAGGCTCTTTGCCCCCAACAGAGACAGGAGCAAGGGAGGGCTACACGAGCACTGCTTCGATGACTGCCCCTCGTTCGGGGCAAGCCGACAAGGACAAGCCAAGCGATCGCCAGCACGAGGCACAGTTTTAGGTGTGGCCTGCGACTCTTCGCGCGGCACACTGCACGACACGCACACTGCACGACACGCACACTGCACGACACGAAGATAAGCATAACAAAGCAGAAACCACGACAACGAGTCTTATGCGGCATGCATGTGTCGCCATTGCGAAATCGACAACCCTCGTGCTTCGTGCTTCGTGCTTCGACATTTGCCCCCGAGAATCCTATCCTGGTAATGAAGTCCCCGGTTGCCTCCTGCTGAGACCTGCCGGTGCATCGTGCTCGTGGTGCTGTTGAGCACGCAAAACACTGGCTTGTCCTCCATCGATTTGCCGTGGCTTTGTCATTCAGGGCGAGCGGCGTCATTGCATTGCATTTCAAGTGAACAACCCCCGCATCACGCTTATGGCAACGTGTCTCGGTATTTGGGGACGCACCATCCAAAGGCGCATCACGCCCGCGTGGAAAACACGCAAACGACTCTCGGAAATGAGGCGTTGGCGGGAGCACCTGCCTGCACCCCAAACGAAATCTACTGTCGTGATCATGCGATGGGGGGGAATTGGCGATCTTGTTTTTGCCCTCATGGCATGGCGCGCATTGCAGCACTCCGTCCCGGAATATGCGGGGTGTCGTCTTTGTTTGGTCTGGTTGCAGCTCCCTCCGAAGAAGCCGACAGCTGCCGAGGTCAAGGCAGATAAGTCGCTTAATGCCCTTGATAAGGCCCTCGAGCAGGCTGGGGCAGGGTGGCGCACGCTGGCCGCACACCACGGAGTCGCGATCGAATTCCTCTACGCGACTGGATTTGAACATCACAAAGCCTATCGGCGCAAGCGATTCGAACAACTCTACAAATACGGCATAAGGACGGTGCTCTGCCCTGACACCCGACGCTATCACATTGTGCAGGACGCCCTCGCCATCGCGCTTTGCCCAACCCACGCGGTTTTTATCGAGCCCTCCCCGATTATTTCCCCGCACATGGCACGGCACGAAAGAAGAGCGATCAAGCTGAGCCATTTGAGGGCACGTTATCACCGGGCGGCGTGGCAACAGCTTGCCCCCTTGCTGACCCACGTTGTTGGCGTAGACCAGCTTGTGACAGCCACAAGAAGCCGCATAGACCATAAGCAAGATGCAGCAATTACGGCATCGCGCGTGCCGCACGTCCTCGACCATTACCGCGTGTTGCTCGAGACTCTTTGCCCTCACGCCGTCTTCGATTCTTGGAACGCCGAAGGCAAGGACGAGGCACAGCCAGAATCCCCCACCAGCAGGGCTGCCCAGCCCAGTGAGAGCTGCCGGGCACAAAACGACTATGTGCTGATCGTTCTTGGGGCGAGTGTCGGTGAACGCGCCCTCCCGATTCGACACGTGGCCGCAATCGTCCATCATCTCCGGGAACGCCAGCACCCCGTCGTGGTGACAGGGTTGCCGCAGGATGTTCATGCCCATGCACGCTATTACGATGCCAATTTTCTCCCCCCCGAGCCCCCCGTTTCAAGTCCGCCGTTGGCACCGGTCGAGCACGTCTCCGGCTCGGTGATCGATCTGCTCGAGCGGTGCCGCCATGCCAAGGCGGTGATGGCCAATGACTCGGGCGGCATTCATCTGGGTGTGCTTGCGGCGACCCCCGTCTACGGCATGCTGGTCGAATCATTTGGCAACATGGCACCCTTCGGCACCGGGTTTCCTTATCCCTCTTGGGCAGTCCCGGCGGAGAAGCAAGGATTTACCCTCTTGCCGCAGCAGGAATTTCACCAGACCGCCCCCTTGAGCACCGCCCGCCTGCAGGCGATTGCAACAGATATTGAGCGACTGCTGACGTGATGATGGCGCGTTGATCCTGAGACGATGGATTGGCTCTTTCCTTGCCTACCCTTGTAACCGACAGGGTTAGTACATACTTCAACCATGCTGACTGCGTGCTGTGGCCAGTACCCTATGACTGTCTCCGATGGGATTGACCGTTGTCTTTTGTTTCCACGCGCTCTTTTTCGTTTTGCCGCGCACGGCTTGCCTTGTCCCTCCGTCGCGGCGTGTCCCTCCGTCGCGGCGTGTCCGTCCGTGACGGCACTTCCGTCCGTCACGTCGTGTCCGTCCGTATTCCATTGCCTGCCCGCCTCTGCGGGAGGCAGATGTTCCTCCTTCCTCTGTTCTTTGCCTTGGTTTCTTTGCTGTCCAGCCTTGTTGCTGCCAAACCCATATCAGTGGCAGAACGCCTTGCTGTTTTTGATGCGCTGTCGCCGCGGCTAGAGCAGGCCGTGACCATCCGCTGGAACAGTCATATGGTGCCCTATGTGCAAGCGGGGACGGATCGCGATCTCGCCTATACGATGGGGCTTGTGCAGGGGCACCTGCGCGGCAGTGCCATCGTGCTGTATAGGCTAGGCGCGCAAGGCAGGGTGAGTGAGACCGCCGGCTACCTCGCGAACGATGTCGACCGCTTCCTGCGCGTGATCGACCCCTACCACGCGGCCGACGCGATCATCGAACGCATGCCGGAAGCAACGCGCCAGTGGTTGTTTGCTTATGTCGAGGGGCTGAACGACTACATGGCACAGGTCTACACTAAGGCCCCGCCTGAAGAGTGGGGGCTTGCCAATCTCAAACTTGTCTCGGATTTCGCGAGATCGGCGCAATTGCTCCGTGCCAGTGGTTACGTCTTGCCGGTTGCAGGGGAGGGAGGAGACCCTAACTCTTCACAGGCGGCCGATCGTCTTAGCAAGCGGCTCGGCAATCGGGGTTTTCTTGAAACCACGGGGGGGGTGGAGCCCTTTACCCCAGCCGATATTATTGCCATCGGGCGGGTGTCGGGGATTGATGTGAATTGGTTTGGCATCATGGGCATCCTCGCCATGGGCAACGAGCGGATTCGTGTCCAAGAAGAAATCCGCAAGATCGAAGGGGCAGAACCCGGCGCGAGTGCTGCCGACTCCCGCCTTCGTCCAGCGCCCCTCGTTGATGGTGAGCAGGAGCAATCGGCCAATGAGGCCACCGCCGACCGCATTGCTGAACTTAAGGAGCCCCTGCGCTCGTTGTATCGCCAACTTGCCGACATTGATAAGGAGTGGCATCGCCTCGTCAGCACAAGCGACGGATTCCTCAATCTGGACGGAAGCATCTTTGGTACCCTGCAAGGCGCATCCCGCAATGGCAGTAATGCCTGGGTGATCGATCCCTCCCGTGCCCGTAATGGCGCGGTGATGCTTGCCAATGACCCTCACCTCGGCTATGCCAATCCGAATATCTGGTTCATTATGGGGGTTGAGTCCCCCTCGTATCGTGCTGTCGGCATGGTGCCAACCGGCATCCCTTTGGTCGCACTCGGGCGCAGCGAGCACATGGCGTGGGGGGGCACCAACATGCGCAACGCCATTAGCGATTTTTATGATGTCTCGGCGTTGTCGGACGACCTGATCGAATCCAAGACCTCGACCATACGCACCCGTCTCTGGCGCAATGTGCCCTTCACTGTTCGGCGGACAAGCCAAGGCGGCATCCTCACCGACGTGCCCTTCGTGGCAAAACGAGTGGGCAATCCCAGCCGAACGCTCGCAGTGAGGTGGACAGGCAACGAATTCTCGGATGAGATCACTGCCATGCTTGACCTGATGCGGGCGGAAACCGTGCAAGAGGGCAGGCAAGCCCTAAAGGAATTCGGCACCCCATCGCAAAACATGGTTCTGGGAGACACACAAGGCAATATTGCACTGGTGTATGCCACCAAGCAGCCCATTCGACAGGGCTTTCCGCGGAGAACGGTGGTGCTCGACCCAACAAACCCCGAGCACCAGTGGGCGGGCCTCGCCGATGCGGCCTCGTTGCCCGCCATTATCAACCCGGCCAGCGGTTATATCGGCAGTGCCAACAACAAGCCGCGCGTGGAAGGAGTGAAATTTGGCTATGCCTTCTCACCCGAAGATAGAATCGAGCGCATTAATCACCTGCTCGATGCCCGCTTCGATCACGATGTTCAGTCATTTCGGGAGATGCAACTCGATACCTACTCCGTGAACGCTGATGGTTTCGCCCACGCCCTGCTGGTGATGATCGGCAACGCCCCCAGTGCCGAAGGGGCCGATCTCTTGCGTTATGTCCAACAGTGGGATGGGCATTATACCGTTGCCTCAAAGGGGGCAACGGCCTTCGAGAACCTGTTCAATGCCGTTGTGCTCGAAATCTATCCCGATCGTCGTAACCGCCGCAACTGGAATTACGTTGCCGCCTACATGATCGATGACCTGCGAGCAATGCCCGACGATGCCCGTCAAAAACTGCTCTATGCCGCATTGCGCAAGGCGACCAAATTACCGATCGTGCCGTGGGGAGAGGTGCACACCCTGCGGATTCAACATGTTCTGGGTGCTATCCCCGTTTTGGGGTCGCGCTATCGCTTGCAAACCATTCCCCTGGCAGGGTCGCGCCAAACGTTGAACAAATCGGATCACGGTATCGGTGACACGGGAAATGACGCCTATCGTACTTCCTATGGCAGTCAGTCGCGTTTTATTACTGATCTCAGTCACCCCGATGAAAATTACCTTTTGCTGATGGGGGGCAATGATGGCTGGTTTGGCAGTGAGGCCTTTGCCGACCAAGTGAATCGCTTCACCCAAGGCGACCACTTGCGCATTCCCCTGCGTTGGGCAACGGTTGTCGACAATTTCCCGATGGAGCACATTCTTCTTCCCCAGACACCCACATCGACCGGCGGGCAAGCAACGCAATAACCGCTTGCTTGTCATGACAAAAACCGATAGAAGGGAACAGTCGGAGCGTGGCTCAGTCTGGTAGAGCACTCGGCTGGGGGCCGAGGGGTCGTAGGTTCAAATCCTGCCGCTCCGATTCTTCATGTTAGCGTTGGTGATTGCCGCATCCTATGGAACGTTGCCAGAGACGTGGGATAGCGGTATGACAAGGGTATAGCCTGCAACCTACAAGGCTGTGCCCTGCTGTCCATTGAGGGGTTTCGTGACGCGATCTCCTGTGCACCTAATGCGCCCTGCACCTTGTGCTCTCTGCACCTTCTGCTCTCTGCACCTTCCTGTGCCCCCCAGCGTGTCCCCCAAGCGTGTCCCCCATAGGTGGGGTGCGTTTTATAAGGATGCACCTAGGGAGGATGCCACAGGGCAGGGGATAGACGACCTCGCATGAATTTTCAGCACACACTCATGACAGCACGGAAAACCTGATGAGCAAAATGGATTTGTACCCCGGCGCGCGCGTGCGGAAGAGCCCCTTCTACAATGCATGCCGCCAACGTGGAATGAACGCCTACTCGGTCTATAACCACACCTACATGCCGCTCTTTTTCGAATCGCCCGCCAAAGACTATGACACTTTGGTGAATGCCGTCTCGCTCTGGGATGTTACTTGCGAGCGACAGGTTGAGATAACCGGCCCCGATGCTGCGGAGTTTGTCCAGTACCTGACGCCACGTCGAGTCGTGGACTGCGCGATCTGGCAGTGCAAATACGTGTTTCTGTGCACCGAAGACGGCGGCATTGTGAACGATCCAGTGCTGATTCGCCTGGGCCCTCAGCACTTCTGGCTATCACTGGCCGACTCTGATGTTTTGCTTTGGGCACGCGGCCTTGCGGCGACCGGCACTTGGCGGGTGACCATCACCGAGCCCGATGTTTCCCCCTTGCAACTTCAAGGCCCAAGAGCAACTGATGTCGCGGTGAAGGTGTTCGGAGAACGCCTGTTGAAGCTTAAATACTACTGGGGGTTCGAGACGAAAATCTTCAATCGCATCCCTGTCGTGGTCACGCGAACCGGGTGGAGCAACGAACGCGGTTATGAAATATACCTGCGCGACGGGCAGTATGGCACCGAGCTGTTCGACCTGCTGATGGGGTACGGCGAAGAGTACGGCATCAAGCCGGGAGCCCCGAATGCCATTCGCCGGATCGAAGCGGGGCTCTTGTCCTATGGTGCCGATGCGACGTTGGACAACAATCCGTTTCAATACCCTCATTTGCGGCGCATCTGCAATCTAGAGTCGGTCGCCGACCTACGATGCTTGTCGGCAGAGGGTTTGCAAAAAATTAAGAATTCGGGCGAGATGGGCTCGGTCTTTACGGGTTTCACGATCAAAGACGAAGAAGG
>JAHZLG010000218.1 GCA_022599995.1 Alphaproteobacteria bacterium
TCGGGCGGAGAGGCTTGGCAGACCCCGGGCATGATCGCCGTCTGGGAGTTGATGGCGACCGCTTGGAGTGTCCGCAGGTCTAGGGGCGCACCCTCACTGATGGTTTGGTAGGGAATCTCTTGCCAGCCTTGACGGCTGCCGACCATGCCACACATGAGAATGGGCAGGGGTTGCCATCCCTCAATCAGGGTGGCGAGGGCATCATCGAAGGCTTGCGTGCCTTGATTAGCCAATGAGGCCAGCCCTTGTGCCGATGATCGCTCTTCCAACAAGGTAGGTGCCCGATCATCGCTATGAGACCCCGATTCCCTCTCACCCTCGGTTACGAGCATGGCGCGCAGGCGGGTTGTGCCCCAGTCGACCGCAATCCAGCGGTCGAGGGGTTGCCCCCGCTCGGAGGCATGTGTCGGCGTAGGCGTCGAGGCGTCGGTAACGGTGGTGGCAGGCATCGTTTGTCTGTTTGGCGTTATTGCGGGTGACTGTCGGTGACTGTCAGTGATCGGGCAGTGTTCGGTAGAGGGTTATGTCCGCCCACCGTCGGCGACAAGCAATGTTCCTGTGATCGATCGCGATGCCTGCGAGGCGAGAAACAGGACGGGGCTTATCATGTCTTCGGGGATCAGGCGACGTTTCAGGGCTTGTTCCGAGAGACAACGGTCGACATCCTCGGGGGTTGCCCACAGGCGTTGTTGTTTGTCGGTGAACACCCACCCCGGCACGAGGCCATTCACACGGACATCATAATGCCCATAGGTTCGCGCCAGTGACTTTGTGACGGCGTGCACCGCGCCTTTGCAGGCGACATACAGCGGCAACCCTTCCATGCCCATCATGGCAGAGTTCGATCCAATATTCACAATCGCTCCGTGGTTGCGTTGGCACATCCCAGTGGCGATGGCACGGGTGGCGTACAGGCCAGCCATAAGGTTCACCTCAATCAGCGATGGCCACTCTTCAACGGGCAACTCTTCGATGGAATGGCGCAGGTCATTTGCGACATTGTTTACAAGGACGTCCACCTTGTTGTCACACCCTTCCTCAAGGATTCGCTCGAAGACTCCCTTCGAGGTGACGTCCTCATGCCAAATGCGGAGGCGGTCGTGAGGTTCGGGTCCTGCTAGGGCAAGCAGCGGTGCACTGTTCAGGTCGACCACGTGGACGCAACATCCTTGCCGCAAAAACCCGAGCACCAAGCTGGCACCAATGCCGCTTCCGCCACCGGTAATGAGGACGGTTTGCCCCTCGAGGTCGGAAAATATCGGGTCGTGGTAGGGGGTGGGCAGGTTCATCGTTTTTTTGTTGTTCGGGGATAGGGACAGTTCGGGGAGTTTTTGTTGCTCGGGGATAAGGGCAGGTTGGTTGCTGCAGGTTGGTGAGAATGGGCGGCAATCGGATCATCGCAGCACATCCCGTTCACCTTGCCATTCACACTGCCATGATAGGACAGCGGGGGGGGGGGGCTAAGTCGTTGTGCCTTCCATCATCGATAGCACGCGCACTTGCTTGGGGCAATGCTACCTGAACATGAGCAACGCGAGAAGGAGGCAGCTTGCCAGCATCGCTGGACGGCTCGCTTGATGAACAGCTCTTGTTGGGCGATGCGTTACCATACCATAGATGCCATTGTAGACGCTATCACGGCGTGCCTTATCGGTGTGCCTCATTGGTGCGGTCGAAGACCTAGTGGTCTTGTTGCATTCGGGCAGACGCTTGGTTTCTTGTTGCACTCTGGCAGACGCTTGGCTCGTGATCTCCGGCGGTGAGTCCCATCGGTCGGTTGGCGATGGAGAGTCCCATTGGTCGGTCGGCGATGGTGAGTCCCATTGGTTGGCGGCGGTGCTGTTGTTTCGATCCGATCCATGGCGAACCCCATCACCGATGCGCAGACAGTGCTGGTTGTCTCGATGGCGACAGTGGGTATGATAGTGACTTCCTTCTTGTGTCGACCCCTGACACGCCTGTATTCTCGCAAATTATAACCCCTCTTCATTTCTTTTCTTTCACAGGAACACAGCACCATGGCATCTGAATTCTCTGGCAAGGTTGGCTTTATCGGCCTCGGCAATGTAGGCAGCAAATTGGCGGGCAGCTTGTTGCGCAACGGCCTTGATCTCACCGTGCACGAGTTGGACAAATCCATCGCCGAGCCCTTCTTGCGTCAAGGGGCAACTTGGGCTGCCTCTCCGCAGCAGATGGCCGAGCAGGTCGACGCCATCATCACTTGTTTGCCGTCTCCTGAGGCGTGTTCGCAGGTTACCGAGGGCGAGCATGGCATCCTGAAGGGGATCACCCCCGGCAAGGTATGGATGGAGATGAGCACCACGAATCACGATGAGATCATTCGGATTGGCAAGAAATTCACCGACAAAGGGGCGATGCCGATCGACTGCCCCGTCTCGGGGGGGTGCCACCGAGCGGCAACGGGCAATATCGCCATTTTTGCCGGTTGCGAGCGGGCGGCATTCGATCGGGTGTTTCCGTTGCTGACGACTCTCGGACGGCGAGTCCTGCACACCGGCGGGTTGGGCTCGGCATCGGTGCTGAAGGTGGTGACCAATTATCTGGCGACCGCGAATTTGATCTCGCTCGCCGAGGCGATGATCACGTGCAAGGCGGCGGGAATGGATTTGAACACCGCATACGAAGCCATCCGCATTTCCTCGGGCAACTCATTTGTGCACGAGACCGAAACGCAGGTCACCTTGAATGGCAGTCGCGACATCAATTTCACGCTCGACTTGGTGCTGAAGGACATTGGGTTGTTTCAGTCGATTGCCGACCAGCACACCGTGCCACTTGATTTGTCGCCCGTGTTGATTAGAGTGGTCAACGACGCAATTGCTCGTTTCGGCCCGCGCGAGCATTCCCCGAATCTTATCAAGCGACTGGAAGAGGCAACCGGCCTATCGGTGTTGGCTCCCGGATTCCCTGCTGAGATTCTCGATGACGAGCCAGAAGAGGCGGGTTATGAAGTGATCCCTACGGGACGTGATGCGACCTAACGTTGCCCTTAGGCAATGTTAGGGTGGGCTTTGCCGCTAACGTGTCGTTCCTATGACGA
>JAHZLG010000219.1 GCA_022599995.1 Alphaproteobacteria bacterium
TGCGAAAGTTCAACGCGCGATGAAGCGAGAGACAGCGGCGGCATATCGTCAGTCTTCTGGGAATCAGCCCCTGTGTGAGGCTGAGCAGTGCCAAGAGCTCGGCACTCACCCAGCACCCACTCATCGCCGAGGCCCCCATCGTGGACGCCGCATATGGCTTTGCCCTTCCCATATCGCGAAATACAACAAGCACTGGAATTATTTTGCGCTGCACAACCCTGCCGAAATAACCCAAGAAATGAATGCCCATGCGGTTGGCGATCACCGCAGCATCAACCAAACAAGCCCTTATGCACAGGATAAGTCTTCCCTTCGTGCGTCATTCTGGGGCTCTCCCGATGGTTCTCCGGGTGGTTCTCCCTATCAAGGGTTTCCCCCGCCGCCGGGTGGGCAAGCTCATCAGTCGCAACATGCCTCGGCAGACGAGGCAACCGAGAATCCCGACTCGCGCACTGCAAGGGCGGACGCAACAAGGGCGGACACAACAACGAAGGGGTATCACTCCGCCTCGCGGGCAGCCGCCGCTGAAAGGCTCGGCAAAGACGGGCAACGTCGCGCCCGACAGAATGAGCAAGCAGCCGACAGTGACTTGCCGACCATCCTGATTGTCGATGCTGAGGGGAAACGAGCGTGCGATCTGCTTGGATTGCCCCGCATTTTCTCCTTGGTCGAATTGCGGATGGCGCACCGTCGACTTGTGAAACGGCATCATCCAGATGCGGTTTCACCCTCGGCGAATGAAAAACACCAGCAAGTCAACCTGCGTCAGATGCAACTGTTGAACAACGCCTATTCGATCCTGAAGCGTCGTTTCGACCAGGGCCAGCATACCTAAGATTTGCGGCTTTATCTGGGGGCATTTTGCAGGCCGCGGCGTTGTATCTTTCCGGTGATGGTAGATGGGAGGGTATCGCAGAAGACGACCTCCCATGGACGGGCGTGCCGCCCTACCCTCGTGCCGACGATTTCCTTGATCTGATCGGCTAATCTCACAAGGTCGATCTCGTGATCACGACCTTCCTCAGGTGATGCTGTGCCTTCTGCATTGGCATCTTTTTCGGCGCTGTTTTGTGTGCTGTCTCCGGTGAGGCCTCGGTTGTTGGTGTTGGCTAGCACCACGTGAACCCTGATTCCCTCGCCACGTTCCGGGTCGTGCATTGCAACCGCAGCCACGGCCTCAATGGTCAGTGAAGAAGCCGCCAAAACGGTTGCCGAGGCATCATTCAGCACGGCGTGTTCGATCTCGGCCGGCCCGATCCGATAGCCCCGCACGTTCAGCAGCTCGTCTATTCGTCCGTGATAGGTGTAGTAGCCGTCATGGTTGCAGTCGAAGAGATCACCCGTTCGAAGCCAGCGTGCCCCATCGATCAACATATGCTTGCGATCTGTGTTCGTCGCATCGTCAAGATAGCCGAGAAACATCACCGGATCGGGGCATTTGATAGCCAGCTCACCGGGGCAACCCGGTTGGACAGGGTGGTTGTTTTCGTCAATCACCATCAGGGTGTGGGTCGGGACAGCACGCCCCAGCTTCCCAGCTTGCCCGATGCCCTGTTGGTGACACGAAGCAATGATGAGGTTGCACTCTGATTGTCCATAGAATTCATTCACAGGGACGCCGAAATAGTCTGTTGCCCACCGCATCAACGCCGGAGGCAACCCCTCGCCGCCGCTGGCAATCGAACGCAACGATAGCTTGGAATTCGCCATCGATTCTTTTCGTAACGCATACCACTTGCGCAATGCCGCAGGAGGCAGAAAAACGTTGCGTACCTGACACGCCGCCATCATGGCCTCGGCTCTTGTTGGGTCAAAATACGACGGTGGGGCCGCGTCGATCACCGTGGGGGTTCCAAAGTAGAGGGCGGGAAGCAAGGCATCGAGCATGCCTCCAGCCCACGCCCAATCGGCGGGCGTCCAGAAACAGTCGGCATGACGGGTTTGGTCTGTTGCCACAAAACCATAGCCATGGTGCGACATCTCGAATCCCGGCAAGTGTCCTATCAACGTGCTATGAGGCAAAAGAGCCCCTTTGGGCATGCCGGTTGTCCCCGAAGTAAACAGCAACACCGCGGGGTCGCTCGCAAGACTTGGATAGGGAGTGCCCCAGTCGGATGCCGCCTCTGATGCCAACCCTTGTCGATCAGGTATCCACGCTTCAATGGACGCAAACTCGACTGCCTCGAAGGCGTGTTTCAACGAGGCGTAAACCTGCGTATGCCGAAAATCGCGATCGTGCAGGAACAGAGTCGCTGCAGAGTAACGCAGGCGGTGCGCAAGAGCATCCTCCCCGAGGAGACGAAACATGGGCATTGCCACCGCACCAAGGCGGAAAATGCCAAGCAATAGGGCTGCAGCGGGAAGTCCTTGTTTGAGACGATAGCCGACCACATCCCCTTTGCCGATACCACTGGCACGCATCCTTTCGGCAAACACGACGGAGAGGGCGATGACCTCACCAAATGTCCACGTTGTTTGTTGCGCATGCATCGCACTGTCTGCATCGGATGCATCGGGCGCATCGGGCGCAGGCTCGGCTGTTAGCAGAGACGACCTATTGTCATTCCATTCGATGAGGGCGGGCGATGCCCGTCGGATTTCTGCTGTTGCTTGGAGGGCACTCGCGATGTTGAAATGCGATGGGCAGTGCCAGCGCGCCAGCGCAGCACGGGGGTCGCGGAAATCGGCTTGGGCAAAAGAATGCTGTGCCGAGGCAGGTCGGCGCGGTGCGGCAAAATCATCGGCGTGCATGGGTATCTTGTCTCCCTAGGTCTTCTTATCTGTTTTTTCCACGTGGGCCGTACGTTGCCGTTAGGGGTTGCGCATTGGCAATAGCTGCGCGAGCTGGTCGTGGACGGCTTCCACCGAGGTCAGGGCGTCAAATTCATGGTGCGCGCAAAACACCACGTGGTCTGATCTTGCGGCTTTGGTAAGGCTAGCAGGCGAATAGGGAAATGCCAAACCAAATGGCACCACGTCTGGGCCATCTTCGCGCATCACGACGACCACTGGGACATTCTGCGCAACCGCAACATGGGCAAGGCCGCTATCACCCGACACCACACAATGGGCGTGCGTGATGAGGGTTACCAGGTCGGCGATGGTCGTCTTGCCGCGCGCATCGATCACACGGCCGGGGCTGTCGTGGGTGTCGATTTCGATCTCTTTGTCATCACCAACGACCACAATGTCGAGGGAGAAAGGTGAAGGGTGCGGAGGAAGAGGAAGGTGTGAGGGGGCGGGAGGGGTGGGAGGGGTGGGAGGGGTGGCTGGTGGTGTGCCAACGGGCAGTGATGATGGCGTGAGAAGCCGCTCGATAAGACATTGCCAATTTCTGCTGTGCCAGCGGCGATGCTTTGAAGACCCCCCCGTCGCCATGAGCACAAAGGCGCGACGCTGATTAGGTTGCAACGCCTTGTCCCCGGTCGGGTGCCCGGCCTCACGATGAAGCCCTAGCGACTGCAGAATGGTGGATGCATCGGATACATAAGCGTTGGGGCCGGATAGTTTGGCAGTGGAATTGCCGGCACTACCCGCGTCCGTGGCGGCAAGCAAGGAGTGCGCATCGGCATGCACTGATCCCGTCATTGCTTCGTTCGCATTAGCCTGTTCGAGCAATCGGTCGTGCCACGTCAGCCAATGGGGGAACAATGCCGACTCGTCTTTGCCTAGCCATGTCACTTTGGCACGACGGTCGCTTTCGTCCGAATTACGGTCAGTTACCTCGTCTTTGCCTGCTTCATTGCCAGCCTCATTGCCACCCCCGTTGCCATTTTGCCTTTGTCGCGTCGGGGTCTCGGGATGGGCGTGGTACACGACACTTGTCTTATCATCCTTGATTTGTTGCCGCCGCTCAAAAGCGCGGCGATGCCCTAGCCGGGTTGCCATGGCGCAGAAATACCCATCGCCAAAGCCCTCGGGGGGGCGCAAGGCAAAGGCATCGACCCGCGGGGCAATCAGTCGGGCAAAGTCGTCTTGGTACAGGACATTGCGCACGAAACTGACGATGATAGCACGACGAAACCCTCTTGCTCGCAGTGCTTTTGCTTTTTGCCAACGGTACAGGGGCTTGGTAAGCAGCCAGTTCACATAGACAATCTCGGCGCGGTAGCCCGGAAAAAGCTCGGGCAACATAGCTGGCGTGACGCGGCTATCTTTCGGGCTCGCCATTTGCCAGAGCACCGTGACGCCTGCTCGTCCGGGGGCGTGTTGTGGGCCCTGCTCGCCGCGATCTGCCTCTGCCGGCGCGTCGCCGGGGGAAAGGTCGCCGCCCTCGGTCGGGGTCGCGAGGGGATACCAACGACGCAACGTATGGAGGAAGCACACTGCATCGCCAATTCCTCCCCCAAAGAGCAACACATCGTGGGTTTCGGCACCACCTCTCTCTGCCGCCGCTGACAGGGCATTGCCGTGTCTCGGCGTAGATTGTTGCAGGGTGATGGGATTGCCATCAATTACAGGCTTACCTGCAAAGATACTGAATGTCTTGTCTTGGAGTGCCAACCGGAGCCAGCGTCCAAGTTTCTGTTTGTTTTTCGGCGATGCCATATCACCCTTTCATCGGCTGGCAGGGTGAGAAGGACGGTGCATGGCGACACCAAGACACGAGCCCCTGCGGAGGGAGTGAGAATACCCCCTGCAGAAGTCGCGAGAAACCCCTGTGGAAGCCGAGAGAGTACCCCTTGCCGAGGCCGCGAGAGTATCCCTACGGAAGCCGAGAGAATACCCCCTGCAGAAGCCGCAGCCGTCGCACAACGGGGGTTGCACGCAAATTAACCGCCCAATTCCTTGTTGAACGGATAGGAGGACAGCAACTCGACGCCGGTCTCGGTGACCAACACCTGCTGCTCCAATTTCACCGACTCGGTGCCGTGCTCGTCGCCCACCAGACTTTCGATGCAGATTGCCATGCCCGGTTTCAAGGTGTCCTCTCGGTTCACGCCCTCGGCATCGATAGGATACCCAATATGGGGATACTCATCGGCGAGCCCAACCCCATGTGCCACCGCAGAGTAGCGGTTCTTCATGTAGCGATCAGGCAAAACATAACTGCGATCGGCGAATTCCCGAAAGCTCATCCCCGGGGTCACCAACGCAATGTTGTATTCGATTTGCTCGCGGGCAATGCTGTGGAGCATGCGTTGCTCTCCCGATGCCTTGCCGCCGCAGACCAAGGAGCGCGACAGATCGGAGCAATATCCAAACGGCCCTATCATATCCGTGTCGTAAGAGACCATGTCGCCTTCGTCGATCGGACGCAAGGAAGCTTCTTGAAACCACGGGTTCGTGCGGGGGCCACTGGTCAGCAGGCGGGTCTCGATCCACTCGCCGCCGCGGGCGATGTTTCCGGCGTGCAGGTGCGACCATAATTTGCTTTCGGTGATGCCGGGAACAAGGGCCTCTTCCATCTCGGCCATGGCTGCCTCGCATGTCTGCACCGACAGCTTCATGGCTGCGACCTCTTCGGGCAATTTGATCTCGCGGGCGAGCTCGGCGACCCGCATGCCGTCGTGCAGGTCGATTCCTTGCTTTGACAGCGCGTGCCATACCGGTGGGTTGCCGGCATCGACTCCTAGTCGCCGGTTGTCACCGCTATGTGCACGAAGGAGTTCATCTATTTCGGCGGCAAAGCGGGTGGCATTTGCCGGGACGTCCTCGCCGCCGGAGAAGTAAAACAAGCCGTGGGTATGGCGTACTTCCTTCACTGTCTCCAATCCATTCGACAGGTGCTCGCAGTTATGGAAGTCAAAGAGCACACACCCCCCTTCGGGCGGGACGAAGAGGTACCTTGCCATGTTGTGCAGAATCCAAACCTGCATGTTGCTTGTATCTGTCGCGTAGCGAATGTTGAGCGGGTCGAACAGCAGACACCCACCAAGGTCATTTTCCTTCATCAAGGCTTGCAGGCGTTGAAGGCGTTTTGTGCGCAGGGCAACGAGGTCGATTCCATGCCCCTCGGGGTAACGATAGTCGTTTGGATTGGGCAGGGTAGGATCAAATTCCATGGGATTCTCCGGTTGTGCGCTCGCAGGTGAGACAGAGGATGTGTATCTGGGCAGAAAATGGATTTCGGGGCGAGGGCAGGTTTGCATAAACCGTTGCGGCTTCGTTCTGCCTTGTCCTCATAATTCATGTACCCGTGGGATTCGGGGCAGGTTATCGATTCTGAGACACGGGTGACGCAGAGATGACAAATGACAACTTGACATGAATTAGCCGCCGCGGCTACCCCGCCCGCCGTCGCCATAAGCTCGGCGCGACCGTTGCTCAGTGTTGCTCCTCGGCGCGACCGTTGCGCAGTGCTGCTCCTCAGCGCTACCGTTGCACAATGTTGCTCCCCCTGCCCTCCTCTTCTGTTCCTACGCTACCCTCCTAGGGCAGGGCTGAACGGAAACTGGGAAAGTCGCTCAAAGCCGTCTTCGGTGATAAGCACCTGCTCTTCCAGCTTCACGGCCTCCACATCGTGGGTGTCGCATATCAGGCTTTCGATGCAGACCACCATGCCGGGGACATAGACCCCATCATCCTGCTTGCCCTCGGCATCGATGGGATAGCAAATATAGGGAGCCTCAACCGCCAAGCCTATGCCGTGGGCAATGCCAGCGTAGCGGTTCTTCACGTAGCGATCGGGCAAGACGT
This sequence comes from Alphaproteobacteria bacterium, assembly GCA_022599995.1. Classification (GTDB taxonomy): domain Bacteria; phylum Pseudomonadota; class Alphaproteobacteria; order CBDBCS01; family JAHZLG01; genus JAHZLG01. The sequence continues at coordinate 6,640 of JAHZLG010000219.1, forward strand.
AGGCCTTTTCGCTGAATTCTTTGTAGCGCAACCCCGGCCGCAGCAGGTTCATGTTGTGCTCCAGTTGCTCGCGGGCGAGGGCAAACACCGTGCGTTGCGCGCCACTGGGCTTGGCATTACAGATCAACGAGCGGGAAATATCTGCTTCATAGCCATAGGGGCCTATCACGTCGGTGTCATAGGATACCATGTCGCCGGTTTGGATGGGCTTGAAGCTTGTTTCCTGAAGCCACGGGCGCGTGCGTTGGCCACTGGTCAGGAGTCGGGTTTCTATCCACTCGCCCCCTGCGGCGATCATCTCTTGGTGGAGGTGCGCCCATAGGGCATTTTCGGTAATGCCGGGGACGATTCGTGCTTCCATGGTGATAAGGGCTGCCTCGCACGCGCGAAGAGCCACGCGGATGGCGGCGATCTCGTCGGGGGTTTTCACGGCACGCGCCAGCTCGGCGATGCGCATGCCGTCTTCAATCACAATGCCCGCCTCAGTGAGGGCACGAAAGAGGGGCATGTTCCCTCGATCGACCCCGAGGCGCAGGCCGCCATCGTGTTGCCGCATCACATCTTGCAACAACCGAGCGAAGGCTGTGCTTTGGTTAGGCACTTCATGGCCGCCACTGGCGTGCTCTAAGGCGAAGGCGGGATGCCATGTCGCAACGGTCGGATGCGCACGGCCTCCTTTCCCATGACTCAACGTGCCGAACTGGCGAGGCTGAAACAGGGTGCACCCGCCCTCGGGGGGCACAAAGACGCAGTGCTCGAATCGCCGGAACCCGCGCACCGGGTGAGGGGCAACCTCGGTTGCATAACGAATGTTTATCGGATCGAAGAACAGGCACCCAGCAAGATTGTGGGCACGGATTGTTTCTTGAAGCTGTGCCAGCCTGGCCTTGCTCATGCGCTCGACATCGACACCCCCTTCGACGGGATAGCGATGCGGATCAAACCCGCGGGCCAACATCATGGGGTCGAGCTCATGGGGTCAAGGTCATGGCGTCAAGGTCATGGGGTCGAGTGCTTAAGGACGGCGAGGAATACGATGACCCGCACGGAAACGCAGAGGCAACACGGGGTCTGCCCTTACAGGGGCATGCGGATTATCTCTTGGTAAGCCGACACGATTCGATCGCGAAAGGCAACGATCGTGTTTAATTTATGCTCGGCATTGAGGAGGGCTGGCACTAGCTCTGTCATTTCGACTTCTCCCCGCAATGCGCCGTAGCTCAGGTCTTCGGCGGTACGGTTGTCGTCGATGGCTTTTTGCGTGAACCCTTGCACGGTTTCCAGAAAGGGGCTCACGATTGCTGGTTCGGGGCCAAAGTCACTGTCGCGATAGCCGGTTTCGGCTGTTTGCGATTGCACCACGCGGTTATAGGCTTGGGCGGCGTTATAGGAATCTACGGTCGGCATAACAAGACGTGAGGGTGGGAGAGACGAAGGTGCTAGACAGGCTAAGGTCGTGTCGGGTCGAGAAATGCCCAGCCTGCAGTGTTATGGGGCGATCGCATAACCCAACCAGCGGAGGCAATGCGGGGTCTGCCCATGATGGATGCTGCGGATCATCCTTATACTGAGTCGTGGCCTTGGGAAAAACAAGGACTAAGTCGACACCGCATGCGCAGACTACCTTTAGCCCTGCCCCTGCCCGGCCTCCCACTCTTTGCTCGTCTCCGACCCGTGTCCCTTACACGATAGCCCTTGCCCGAAAGAATTCCTTCTTTGCCAGCCTTGGTCATATCGTTGCCTTCGTTGCACATCTCAA
>JAHZLG010000220.1 GCA_022599995.1 Alphaproteobacteria bacterium
CATTCTGGATGCTTGCCTTGTTTCGGTTTGCACTATAGTCTGAACTGATTGCACTTCGTGAGCGATGTTGCTTTTTCCCCCCTCTGTTTTGTTGAGACTTCACATGACCTTATCCGCCTACCTGATCAAGCGCAAAAATGATCATACTGCACAAATCGTTAAGGAATGCCTAGACAATAACGTCATCACGATTGGTTACCCTCTCCATGAAAGCAACCTTGATACTATCATGGCAAACCCCGCAGAAGCGAGAGGCGTCATTATGTCCTTAGTAAGTGAAAAGTATGGACCGCGTAGCCCAGGGCGCATCACAGGCATGATTTATAAGTTCTTGTTTGAGGTTGTAAACGGCACATATATAGTTTTGCCCAACCAGAAAGGTGCTTTTCATATAGGTCGCGTCACCTCTCTGCCAATGCCGGTTCAGAATTCTCAATTTACGGATGCGTCTTTCTACCGAGACGTCGAGTGGTCGCCCAACTTATTCTCTGCTAATGCTACAGATTCAGCATTGCGTGGAAAGCTAAATATTCGTGGATCGTCTTGCAATATTAGCGACTGTAAACCGGAGATTGAGCGACTCCTACAAGCTGATGAAGCCACATTAAAAAATGGCCAATGGGCTTTGGCCAACATGCCCATTCAAGAGGCTATTGAGTCTAAGCTTCTCATGGTACTTGGTGCCCATGGGAAGTCTGGTGCGATTACACCTGCTTCGCTTGAGAAATTTGTCGCTGCTCTATTCGAGGCTTCGGGCGCTACTGTTAAGTTGACAGCTGGTTCGAATGAAAAAGGATGTGACGTCATTGCTTCATTCCCCATTGGCTTACCTAGTGTCCTTGGAGCTACTAAGGACTCACATGTTGTTGGTATTCAAGTGAAACAACATCAACATGAAACGGGTGAAGGTGCTCTAACCCAGTTATTGGAGGGCGTTAAGCAACGTAGGGAAAACAGCGAGCAGATTGATCATGCAGTGTTGATCACGACCGCTGAGACAGTGGCGAACGAGGGAGAATATGAAGATGACGATAGGGTGACCATCATTACCCGAGATGGCCTGATTGATTTGATTATTGAAGCAGGGCTTGACAAGGTGCTTGATGCATACCAACGCCGGGTTCAAAAACCAGCGTAACCCTTTATCACCTAGAAAACAGCGATGGGCAATTTCGATCACACGAATACGGTGCGTGTCCCAAACCATGCCAAATTGCGCTTGCCGACGCTGAGGGCGTTGAAGGCACTCGGTGGCGTCGCGCGCATCAGCACGATCGAAGAAAAGGTCATCGAGATTGAGCAGTTTTCCGATGCTATTACGACGAAGCTTCTCAAAGGTGGCCCACAACGTCTGCTGTATAACCGTTTGTCGTGGGCCCGAGCAACGCTTCAGTCGAGGGGGTACATCGAGAAGTCGTCCCGCGGTGTATGGCGGTTGACCCCAGCAGGGGAAGCCGCGCTCACCGCAGGTGATGCCCCGGCGATGGTTGTCCCTGCTACAGCCGTGGCTGACTCCGATGGTGTCGCGGACGCCGATGAAGTTGACGTGCAGGATGAGAAACCGACGATCGAGGAGCAATTGCTCCAGGCATTGCTTGATCTGACTCCCGCTGCATTTGAGAAATTTTGCCGGGCCCTCTTGCTGGAGGCTGGGTTTCGCAACGTTGAAGTCACCCAGCAAACGCACGATGGTGGCATTGACGGATACGGCACAGCACAAATCAATGACCTGATGAGTCTGCGGGTGGTGTTTGAGTGCAAACGGTATCGTGGATCGGTCGGGCCTGATGTTGTGCGCCGTTTACGTGGGTCTTTGGATGGCCGTGCTGATCGGTGTATCCTGCTCACAACAGGCTCCTTCACCCCGGCGGCGCGTGAGGAAGCCCAGCGTGCAGGGGCGGCTCCGGTCGAGCTGATCGACGGGGTGCGTCTGGTGGAGATGATCCAGCAGTATGAATTAGGGGTGAAAACCGAGCTCGTCGTGCAGCCGGACTGGTTCGCGTCGCTCTAATCCCCCACCCGTCCTAAAGCACGTTGTGGCGGCTCTCACAAACCGAACAAGAGGCACACCAATGAAAAATCAGACTACCCGCTCGATGCGCGACGTCATCGCGAAGCTCAAGCATCGCCTGCAGGAATGCGATACGGACAATGACTTTCCGCGGGAGTTTCATGATGATTTCAAGGGTTGGTACCGCTTGGTGACGGACGACGAAATAGAATATGAGATGCCTATGACTATGACACACGTCCAGGAGGAAATTAAAGGCAAATTCGGAGCGCGGATATTCAAAGGCCCCGGTGTTTACTTGATTGCCCGGAAAAGCACAGGCTTCGGCAAACAGGATGTCGATATTTTAGACGAAGACATTGTCTATGTCGGCCAATCAATCAACGTCTTTAATCGTCTGGGGCAATACAAAACGGCGATCTTGGGTGATAAGAATATCGCACACTCTGGCGCAAACACGTTTCGTTGGAAACACAGCAAAAAAGACAAATTTTGCACAGAAGACGAAGACTATCTAGATGCACTGCGTAGTCTTGTTTTTGCCTTTTACCCGATTGAATTCGAGGAAGGCACAGCGAGCGATCATATCGAAAGCTATGGCGAGCTGCTTTCCATGCATATAGAAAAACACATTATTTCACTTTTGGTCATGGAGCGGGATTTGCCAAACCTGTCGTGTGAGAAAACTGAGTATGACATTGCACACAACCTCGACAACCGCGTTGCCTAATCGAACGCGAATCTGCTGCGAAGGACTATGGCGAGCTGCTTTCATGGCTTAGAGAACAGCCGATCGTAGCACGGGTCACTGCGCAAGAATAGCCAAACCTGTCGCGGCAGAAGACTGAGTATGATAGTGCGCATAACCTTGACAACCGCGTGGCCTGATTAGTTTTAAATGCAGCACAAAGGGCAGGGCAACCGCTGGTGATGCGGAGTACTGCGATTGTATCCAAGTAAGCGGGGAGAAGGACAACACCAAACAAAGGAATACAATCGATGGGTAAGAAAACCACAACACTAGATGGGAAAACATTCCTAGGGTATCAACAACCCGACGATAGCATGCACTGCGGGATGTACGCCGCAGTCAATGCTGTGCATGCCTTGTGTTACGATTAGGCTGAGGAAGACTTTGGGTGCGCCGAAGATGTTTGTGATCACCTATTCAAGAAGCTTGAGAAAGCGAAGTGGTATGACCTTATGGCAGAGGATGGAATCTATAAAAATAAGGGCAAAGATAAAGTCACTATGGTTGAGGTGCTTGACAGTGTTTGTAAGATTCTTCCGAGCGCGTTTTGCAAGAAAGAAAACAAAGAACACGCTTTTTCATTGGGTTACAAGTTGGAGGGGGACGATAAAATATCAACGGGCAAGAAGTTTCACAAAATGCTTTCCAAGCACGATATTGGGCTCGGGAAGAAAGTGGCGATTGTTCGAACCGGTTACAACAAAGGTGGAGGCAGCCATTGGCAG
>JAHZLG010000221.1 GCA_022599995.1 Alphaproteobacteria bacterium
GACTGGCGCACCTGTAACGAATAGCCGCGCTATTCACCACCGTGCCATGCCTTCGGGTGTCATAGGGTGTCATAGGGTGTCATCTCGCGCTAACAAACACCATGCGGCCGTTGTTGCGGAATTCGGCAAAACCCTCTAGTTATCCCTCGGCACGCCTTCCAGCATCACCCCGCACGCAGAAAAACTGGACATGAAGATTTCGGGCACCCGACTCGACCAGCCGATAAACCAATCGATTGCCAACACCATCGACAGCCTCGTCAAACAAGCGAAGAAAACGGTAGTCGTTGTCACCGAGAATGACACCCAATCCCACGCCGTCGAACAGAGCCTCGCCTTCTTCCACCCCAAGCGCACCTACGCCCTCTTTCCGGCGTGGGACACACTGCCCTACGAGAAGGCCCAGCCCTCGCCGGACATTATGGCAAGGCGCGCCCTCACCCTCGCAGCCATGGGCGAGCAAAAGCCCCCGCAGATCATCCTGACGACCGCCTCGGCTTTTGTGCAACGTTTCCCGCACCCGCGCTTACTGGCGGGGATGCAACTCACGATCACTACGGGGGACACCCTCCACCTCCACAAGATAACCCAGCACCTGATTTCCCTCGGCTATGTGCGAGTCGATGTGGTGCGTGCCAAGGGCGAATTTGCGCTGCGCGGCAGCCTGTTTGACGTCTTTCAAGCACTGGACGACCATCCCCATCGCATCGAGCTGTTCGATACGGAGGTCGAATCCATCCATCAATTCGATCCCGTAACCCAACGCCGCGGCGAAAAAGTCGCTGCGTGCCCGATCTCCCCTGCCCAAGAGATTCCCTCGCCACCGCAGCTTGCCGAGGGCGATACACCCTTGCTTGCCGCCTTTTTCGGGTCTCCCCAAAAAATTGCGCGCGCACGCCAGCATACTGTGATGCACCGCCTCGAGGCTGGCGATACCTTTCCCGGCGCCGAGCAATACCTCCCACTACTGGCAGGTGAGCCCTTGGTGTCATTTCTCGATTGCACTGGTGATGCGACCGGTGCGACCGGGGCGACCGGTGCGACCGGGGCGACCGGGGCGACCGATGCGACCGGGGCGACCTGCCTGCCTGCCTATCACTTTTTGTTCCTCCACGAAGCCGATACTGCGATTCTTGACCGCCTCGATGTGATCCGCGATCACTACGATGCACGCGTGACTGCCGTCGCCTCTTCGGCAGGCGCCATCGCACCGCCCGCGGTGGCATATGCCGACTTTGGCATTGACCCCAAGTCGTTAGAAATCTACGAAGCCGACGACCTTGCCGAGCAAGCGCAGCTAGCGCACACCCCTGCCGCAGATGGCAGAGATGCGGGCACCGATGGCAACTCTGCGAACAAGGCAACCGGCGAGGGCATCATCGATGGGGAGTGGCCTGCCCTGCTCCCCAGTGCCCTCTACCTCGATTCTGCGGCCATCGAGCAGTGGAGCGTCAACCGAGGGGCATCAATCACCCTGCTCGACAAAACAGCGGTCACGCCGCCGTTGTTCTTCCCCGAATTCATCACAGCCCGCGCCCGCGGCGACCTGCTGGTTATGCTCGCCACGTGGAAGAGCGATCGCCAAATCCTCTTCGCTATGCATACCGAGAGCGCGGCAGTCCAACTAGAAAAAGACCTCGCCATCATGGCCGAGTGGGCCGCGCCATTGCGGATCACCCATCCCCGCCAGCTTGGCACGGTCAAAACCACGCACGTCCCGCTGATTGCGGTCATCGAGATTGCCTCCGGCTGGGTCAATGAGAGCCTGCTGGTCGTCACCGAATCCGAGCTCACGAATGCCCCTATCCGTCGCCGGACGGCTCGACGAAAGATGCTGTCGATAGCCGAGATCAATGCCTTCGACATTGGCGACCTGCTGGTGCACGTCGACCACGGAGTCGGCAAGTACGAGGGACTCGAAAGCATCGATGTCGGCGACAACATTGTCTCGGACTGCGTGAAGATGACCTATGCCGACGGGGCTGTGCTCTACGTGCCTGTGGCGCACCTTGACCTCCTGTCGCGCTATGGCAATGCCCACGTTGCCCTCGACCGATTGGGAGGCACGGCGTGGGTGCGCAAACGCGGCAAGATTCAGCGCGACCTGATGGCGATGGCAGAAGGATTGGTCGAGAAGGCAGCCCTGCGGCAGGTGAGCGAAGCCGAGGCGTTTGCGAATGCCAACCTCTCCGACTACGAACGCTTTTCCCGCGAGTGCGGCTTTCTCGAGACCGAAGATCAGGATAGTGCCATTCAAGCGGTGCTCGAAGACCTTGCCGCGGGCCAACCCATGGACCGCCTGATTTGCGGCGATGTCGGGTTTGGCAAGACCGAGATTGCCCTGCGTGCCGCCTTTGTGGTCGCCATGGCGGGGTTCCAGGTGGCACTGCTTGCGCCGACGACATTGCTTGTCCGGCAACACCTCGCCGTTTTCCGCGCGCGCTTTGGCAATTGGCCGATCAAGGTCAGGGGCATTTCTCGGCTGCAGGCTGCCGCCCAGAATAAGGCGACCCGCGACGAGGCACGCGACGGAACCGCAGACATTATCATTGGCACCCACGCCCTGATAAGCAAGAGCATGGCATTTTCCCGGTTGGGACTGGTCATTGTCGATGAAGAGCAACAATTCGGTGTGAAGCAAAAAGAAGCCGTGAAGGCATTTGCGCCCGGGAGTCACCTGCTGACACTCACGGCGACACCAATCCCGCGGTCGCTTCAATTCACCACCCACGGGCTGCGCGACCTGACATTGATAACGACACCGCCAATCGATCGCCTCGCCGTGCGCACCCATGTGATGGAATTCGATGCGGTCGTGCTGCGCGAGGCGATCAAACGCGAGCTCGGCAGGAATGGGCAGATGTTCTATGTTTGTTCGCGCGTGCGGAATATCCC
>JAHZLG010000222.1 GCA_022599995.1 Alphaproteobacteria bacterium
CGTTTAGTTTTGCTAGTTGATACTATGTCAGGTATCATACAACTGCCTTCGACTGTTAGGGCTAGCCCTTCATGACATGGCAGCTTTCGAGCGGTTTTGAAACACGGCGTTCGCATCGATTCTCGACACGCGTGCTCTCTAGACTGTCACTGACGTTTTCAAGGAAAGAATGTGCCCGTGCCATTCTCCCGACACCAAATTGTCTCCTGTCGTGTTGCGCCGCGTCACGAGGTGGGTGCACCTCACCGTGGCACGGTTGGCAACCGAGGCGCGGCTGGCGACTATGGCACGGCTGGCGACCGAGGCGCGACTGGCGACCAGGGCACGGCTGGCAATCGAGGCGCGGCTGGCGACCGTGGCACGGCTGGCGACCGTGGCACGGCGGGCAACAAGACGAGCCGCACGGTGACGCGTACTCCCTGCATGATTGCGCCATGGTCAGTCATCTTTGCGCTGGGTTTGGCAGGGTGCAACCGAAAGTCACTTGTCAGCGATCAAGATAACGGCCCCGCGAACAATGATTCCGAGCCACCGCCGAACGTTATCAAAGTGGAAAGCGAAGCCCGCGACCCGGTCTTTGGTGACCTGCCAAGCTCCAGCCCGAACAACGGGGAGAGCACGCAGGGAGACGGCGCCCAGGCGATTGTCGTGGCGGGAACAGACAATTCGGACGTTGTCAGCGACAGCACGATCTACCAGCAAGACCTAGTCGTGCATGGCAGCGGCACCGTCACGCAAGATTCCGTCCAGTGGTATTGGATGGATTTCAACACCAACATCGACGACACCCTCGATCATATTCCAATCCATCTAAAGGGTTTGAATGCGCAGCCTATCTCGAGGATTCTGCTTATTGATCACGACGGAAATGTGGTCACGCTCTTTCACAGCGACATTGACGGCGACATTAACACGGTGGAAAAGAGCCTGCTTTCCCAGTGGTGGGCATTCGGGCTGGAATCTCCGGTTGCGACCATTCGCCTGCTTTCCACCGAGCAAATCGATGTGCCCGCGGGGTTAACCTTGTGGACAACCAAGCCAGACCTTGCTTCCGATACCGATACCATCACGACCGGGCTAGGGAATGACTACGTCGTCACCACAAATGGGCGACACATAATTGAATCGGGGGAAGGAGATGATTGGGTCAATGCCGGTGTAGGCAATGATTACATTGTTCTCGGGCAGGGCGACGACGACGTCAGTGCGGGAGGCGGCGTAGACATTGTGCTGGGCGGGGCGGGTGCCGATGAGTACTGGTTTGCAGAAGGATACGGGCACGACTTCATCATCGAGGAACGCGAAACCGAGGAAAACAACGCCTCGAGGGTCTATCTGCGTTGGAACTCCTTGCTTACCGAGAATCAGCATTGGGTGCACTGGGCTGTGGCAAGTCAATACACAGCTTCGGTGCTGGCGGCACTCGAGACGTTTGAAGCTGCCGGGCACTCACCGGTGGTGACGCAAAGCTTGCTCGATGATAATGGCGAAGGAGGACTAAGCACCCTAGAGGATTCACTCGCCAACGACTTGCTTGTGTTGCTGAATCCTGAAGTGAGCAAGCATTTTGGCGATAGCATCGATGCTGCTGCCGATTGGTTGCTGATCAAGGACTTTTTTGCCCAAGACGACTCGACGAGCGTTGACACTCCCTCGGATTGGCAATTTTTCGCGCAAGGAGGCGAGTCTCTGCCAATCTACCTGCAAGGCAGTGGTGCGCGCGATACCCTGACTTTTTCCGAAAAGGTTTTCGGATTCAACGGGCGCGATGGGCTCGACACCCTTGATTTTTCTTCTGTCGATGTGGGGTTACACATAATCCTCGACCAGAGCGAAGTCTCTCTGGACTACTTAGACAATCGGGACATTCCCGCGGACTTTCGGGTGGGGGGCATTTACCGCACGACACTGAACGAATTCCAGCAGGAGTCACAAGAAAAAATCGGCGAGATTCGTCAGATCGAGAATCTTGTGGGCACCTCGGGGGACGATATGATCTACGGCAATGTTCGGAGCAATCGCCTTCAAGGCGGCGCCGGTGACGATCATCTTTATGGGGGAAAAGGCGACGATATTTTAATCGGAGGGCGTGGCAATGATACGCTCGATGGTGGTTTAGGGTCATCCGATTTGGTGGACTACTCGGGTGAGTCGACGGGGCTGATGCTATCGTTCATAGCCGAAGAGTCGGAAGGCGGAACGCCCTTGCCGCTGACAGTGAACATATCTGCCGATGACGTCGACACCCTGATCGACGTAGAAGGTTTTATTGGCACCCCATTTAGTGATGTGATCACCGGCGATGATAGGTCGAACATCCTGTCGGGTGGAGGCGGCACCGACGTGATTCGCGGCGAGGCGGGGCGCGACTTTATTTATGATGGTGCACTGTCATTTGTCGGTGCCTCGCACAAAGAGGTAGGGTTCAACGCAGAAACGGGAGACTATTACGTAGATATTTTCTACACCGAGCCCGTTTATCCGACGTGGTATTCTTATTCGGGCTATGACAAGATTCATTCGGCCTATTCGATAGCGTACGATGCACAGGGGCAGCTTGCTTATACGCTGTCGACGCGCCGTGAAACCGATGGGGACGGCAACACCGTCGAGTACTTCACCCCGGATATCAGTTGGTTAACGCGCGCGGGCGGCAGTGCCCATATCGGGGCGCGTTTGGTGTCGCCCGATCAAGCGATCTGGGAGCAGGACTTTATAGCGGCTACCGGATTCACTGCCGAGGCCGCCGCTGCCGAGCAACGTGAAACCGTCGTGGAAACAATCTATGGCGGCGAAGGCGGAGACTATATTTGGACGGTCGGAGGACCAGGGGTCGTCTATGGCGGGGCAGATGGCGACTTGGTGTTTGCTGGCCCGGGCGATGACGTGCTGTACCTAGGGGAGGGAGCAGATGCAGCCAGAGGGGGAGGGGGTAATGACTTGATTTTTGCCGGTGCGGGCGATGACCGCACAGGAAGCGGTTGGGGCGAGGGGCACGATGTTTTCATCGAGACCCCCGAGGAGAACTCGGAGAATCAATACAGGCTCTCTTTGTCGCGAGGGGATATTACGCACGAGGACTTGCGATGGTATGCAGGGTCATGGTTGGTGGATGATCCCACTGTCCAACGCCACATGGAGCATCTGTTCGATGACGATGATCGCAATACTTATGACGCCCTGAAGGATGATCTTGTTTTGGCGCTTGTTCCTGATGCTTGGAAGAATCAAAGCACGTCGGCGATATTGGCTTCCGATGACGTGCACTGGGTGCTGATCAAAGACTATCTTGCCTATGTTGACGAGGATTCGAACCCGGTTATTGAATCCTTCGAATTCGTTCAAGGAGTAGAATTTCAACCCGATCTGGACTTCTTGCTCTGAGGGGTCGGGGCGTGTGTGCGGGTTGCCTCTGTGTTTGGGGCAAGCCGCCTGGGGGGCAATGTATCGTGCGTGCGATAAAGACGAAAACGACGATGACGAGGGTGGCAATGCCAGTGATGGTGGCAATGTCGGAGATGATGACGATGGTGATGGTGTAGATGAAGAAGGTGACGGAGATGAAGCCGAAGCCGAAGCCGAAGCCGATGAAGGTGGCAATGCCGGAGATGATGACGATGGTGATGGTGTAGATGGTGATGGTGTAGGCGTCGAAGATGACAGAGATGAAGCCGAAGCCGAAGCCGAAGCCGAAGCCGATGAAGGTGGCAATGCCAGTGACGCTGGCAAGAGGGCC
>JAHZLG010000223.1 GCA_022599995.1 Alphaproteobacteria bacterium
GCCAAGACAGAGCGCACCTGCTCTGTTTCCGCGACCAATAGATCGTGTTTTGTTTGGGTTTCAAGGATTGTTTCGGCGGTTGCATTGGTCCGAAAGCCGGGGTTGTTCAACCGTCCGTGCAATTTTTTGATTTGGGTTGTTTTTCCTTCCAGCATCCCTTCGAGTCGTTGGCGCAGATGATCGTGGTCGATGGCACTGTGAACACGCAGGGCAAAGGTGTATCCACCACAGAAGAAGCGCACGTCATTGGGCGTGTTTTTATCGGACTGCTTGCCGGGGGAGCCCGCATATTCGACCGATTGCAACCTTGCCATGCGCGTGAGCGTTGGGGCGACATCGGCGTGACTCAGCACCGCGTGTGCCTCGGAGGGGACGATGATGCTGGGCTTGTCGTTCTCGACTTGGAGCATGGTCATCAGCGACCGTAAGGTGCGCACAAGGTCGATGACGACCTCGATGCTTTCGCGTGCCGGTATGGCGTCCTTGGATTCGTGGAAGACGCGCGGGGCGGTTACCATCATCTCGGCCGTATTGCCGAGCGTGTCCCACATGTCTTGCGCGATGAAGGGGGCGAGGGGATGCAGCAGGGAAAGCATGCCGCTTGCGACCTCAGCGGCGACATGGAGCGTCTCCGCGCGGGCCGGGTGGAGAACGGAGTCCTCGGCGTCGCGCAACAGAGGCTTGATCAGTTCGATATACCAGTCGCAGAAATTTCCCCACACAAAATTATAGATTGTGTGCGATGCGAGGTCGAAACGAAAGTCGGTCAACTGTTGATCGACCGTGCGGCGCGCATTTTCGTATTGGTGCACGATCCACAGGTTGAAGGGGTGTTCGATGGCAGCGGGTGCAGCGGGTGCAGCCCCCCCTCTTGCGTCTCCGGCCGAGGGCGTGACCTGCACACCATTGCTGGTAAGGAAGCGGACCGCATTCCACGTCTTTGTCATGACGTGTTTGCTCCACTCGAACTGCCCCGGCAGGAGGCGCACATCACGCCCCGGGGCTGCCAGTGAGGCAAGGGCGAAGCGGGTCGCATCGCAACCGTACTCGGCAACCAGATCGAGGGGGTCGACAACATTGCCCTTCGACTTGGACATTTTCTGACCATTTTTGTCGCGAACCAGCGCGTGAACGTAGACATCCTTGAAGGGGATCGCCTGCTCGATGGGCTTGTCCTGATGGAAGTACAGGGAGAACATGACCATGCGGGCGACCCAGAAAAACAGAATGTCAAACCCGGTGACGAGCACGTCGGTCGGGAAATGCTGTTGATACACGGGGTCATTGGTATCAGGCCACCCGAGGGTCGAGAACGGCCACAGGGCTGAGGAAAACCACGTGTCGAGCACGTCGGGGTCTTGCGTCAGCGCGCCGATGGTCTTGCCGGTCTTGCGTTCCTCGGCTTGGGCGAGGGCTGCCGCTTGCTCGGCATCGGGGGCAACGAACACCTCGCCCTGTGCCGAGTACCACGCAGGGATGCGATGCCCCCACCAAAGTTGACGCGAAATGCACCACGGTTGAATGTTGTTGAGCCACGTGTCCCAGGTGCGAATCCATCCGGCGGGGTGGAAATTGATATGGCCGCCGTGGACAGCCTCTTGGGCTTTTGCGGCGAGGTCTTCGGTTTTTACAAACCACTGCAAGGTCAAGCGCGGCTCGATGGGGACACCGCCGCGATCGCCATAGGGGACTTTCGCGATGTCGTGGTCGACCCGGATGATTTGCCCGGCTGCCTCGAGGGCTTCGACTACCTTGGCGCGGGCTGGTTCACGGTCCATGCCCACATAGTCGGCCGGGGCGGGGGCGATCAACCGCGCTTTTTCATCGAAGATCGAGAAGCTTGGCAGCCCGTGTCGTTGGCTCACTTCTTGGTCGCCAAAGTCGTGGGCGGGGGTGATTTTCACGGCACCACTGCCTTCTTCGGGGGCGACAAACGAATCTGCGATGATTGGGATGATGCGCCCGGTAATGGGGGTGCGGCAATATTGTCCGATTAGGTGCTGATAGCGCGGGTCATCGGGGTGCACGGCCACTGCGACGTCGGCAAACATTGTCTCGGGGCGACGCGTGGCGATGACGATACAATTGGCGGGCAGGTCTTCCTTGGCATCATCGGTGCTCTTTGCGCTGGCATCACCGGTGCCGTTTGCGCTGGCATCATCGGTACCCTTTGCGTGGGCATCATCGGTGATGCGGGCCATCGCTGGGGTGACACCACTCGGCGCGGGCAGGTCGTTGCCCTCTTGATCGCAAAGGGCATAGGTAATGTGCCAATAATGGCTTTCGACATCGCGCCAAACAATCTCAAGATCAGAGATAGCCGTCTCGAGCTTAGGGTCCCAATTGACCAGTCGGTTGGCGCGATAAATGTAGCCATCACGGTAGAGGGCAACAAAGGATTTGATCACGGCCTCGGACAATCCTTCGTCCATGGTAAATCGTTCGCGTGACCAATCGGCACTGGCACCAAGGGTGCGCAATTGATTCGCGATGGCACCTCCGGATTCTGCTTTCCACTTCCATACGTGGTCAAGGAAGGCCGCACGGCCGATCGATTCGCGCGAAATTCCTTCGGCATTGAGCTTGCGCTCTACCACCATTTGGGTTGCGATTCCCGCGTGGTCTGTCCCGGGTTGCCACAGGGTGCGGTCGCCGTTCGCCCGATGCCAGCGCACCAGGATATCCTGCAGTGTATTATTCAGCGCATGACCGATATGAAGGCGACCAGTGACATTCGGTGGTGGAATAACCACGGTGAAGCCCTTGCCCGAGTCCGTGCTTGCTGCCTCAGCAGTGGCATCATCACGCGGGGTGCGCCCCTGACTTGCATGTGGAGTGAACAGCCCCTTTTGTTCCCACGTGCGGTAGATGGCGGCTTCGCGTGTCGGGCTGTCGAAATTTTTCTGCATAGTGACGGGAAAAGTATCATGAATTGGGATGAATGTTACGCCCTATTCTACGCCATGGTTACGCCATGTTTCGTTTCGATGGTGTGCCGGGTTAACTATGCGATAAGTGCAATGCCACGGCATCATACGTCGCAAGCAAAGACAACACAAGCTACTTATAATAGAGTTCCGAGCATGGTTGCCATCATGTCTTGCCTTGCCTTAGCATCATTTTTCGGATATGTTGCTCTCTAGGTCGTTTTTGCGACAGTTTCCCTCGCTTGAATGCATCACCTTAGCAGGGTCATTGCGTGCGGGGGCTCATTGCTGATAGTATTGCATGCCATGCACCGATCGGTGCATGATCGCACGGCAAGACCCGACGGCAACCTTGTTTGCGAATTGGTGAGGGATGCTGTAGGGGAGTATGGTAACGATGGTCGCAACATCTCTGATGCGGCTGGGTGCATTGTTGCTTGCCCTCTTGTCTGCTGTGCCGTTTGTTGTCGTTTTCCTTATGTTCATTTCCCCCTCTTAAGACTGCGAAACAGTCCATGTCCCTTGATACAGTCCCATTCAATGCCCGGTGAGCAAGAAGAAATTGCCGTCCAATTTCGCGATGTCGCGAAAACGTATGATGGCAAATTGCTCGTTGTTGACGATCTGAACCTTAACATCCAAAGCGGTGAATTTGTTACATTGCTAGGGCCGTCGGGGTCTGGGAAGACAACCACCTTGATGATGCTGGCAGGGTTCGAACCCCCCACCCGCGGGTCGATTTCCTTTAATGGGGAAGACATTACCACGATCGCACCGCACAAGCGGGGCATGGGGATGGTTTTTCAGAATTACGCGTTGTTCCCGCACATGACGGTCGGCGAGAATATTGCCTATCCCTTGCGGGTGCGCGGCGAGAACAAAGCCGATCGACACCAAAAAGTCCTTGACGCGCTGGACATGGTGAAGCTTAAGGGCTTCGAGAAGCGGCGTCCTAATCAGCTGTCGGGGGGGGAGCGGCAACGTGTCGCGCTTGCCCGTGCCCTCGTGTTTCGCCCGAGCTTGGTGTTGATGGATGAACCCCTAGGGGCACTCGACAAGAACCTGCGCGAGCATATGCAGTACGAAATCCGAGCAATTCACGCGCGGCTTGGTGTGACCGTTGTGTATGTCACCCACGACCAATCCGAAGCCTTGACGATGTCTAACCGGATAGCGGTGTTTAGCGCGGGGAAAATCCAGCAGATTGACTCACCGGACGCCCTCTATGAGAAGCCGAACAACGCTTTTGTGGCCGGGTTTATTGGGGAGAACAATGCCCTGAAGGCTGCCTATATCCGATCTGCGGGCGGGGATTCCGATGATGCCCAATTCGGCCTTATCTCCGAAGCAGGGGGCACCGGAGCAGACAGTGTTCAAGGAGGAGCCGAGGTTAGCGCAGTGGCGGTAGACTGCTTGCGTGATGCCGGTGTCGCGTGCTTGCTGTCTATTCGTCCCGAACGCTTGGTGGTGAACCCCGATGCGGGCAGTTGCGAGAACAACCTTGCCGCAGTCGTGAAGACGCTGATCTATCACGGCGACCACATCCGGATCGTCGCCGAGGCGGCAAGCACCGGTGGCGAACTGGTTGTGAAGTCGCCGCCGAACATCCCTCCCCCTGCTGTGGGTGAAAATGTCACGTTGGGATGGCGAACCAGTGATTGCCGCGCCTTCGCCTCGCAATGATAACGGCGATCTCCGCAGTAGTGCAGGCCGTGCGGAAAGGATCGCGTGAGGGATCGACCCTCATTGGTCTCTTCTCGGGCTTTGTTCTGCCCTTCACTTCCTCTTGCCGCTTGTTTACTGTTTTGCAAAGCCCATCACATTCCTTTATGTGACAATCCACCCCCCTCTTGGTTGCCACCTCGCGTCGCACTGCTTGCCCTTGATTTCCTTGATTTTCTTGCAAGTTGCCAGGATGACCCCCTCACTTCCCTTCGTCACTCTTTCCCAAACTTTCCGCTACTTGGAGAAAACACCAATGAAATCACTTAAATTACTCCTTCTTTCTCTCGTCGCGGGCTTGATCGCAAGCACGGCGAC
>JAHZLG010000224.1 GCA_022599995.1 Alphaproteobacteria bacterium
CTATGGAAAAAGTCAAAACAACCGAACGCCTGAACGCTATCCTTCAAGAAGCCGGGCAAATCGCCGCCAACCGCAACCACCCGAACATCAAAGCCGAGCATACCATCGCCGCCATGATGAATGCCCGCGACATCATCGAATTGATCGTTCAGGCGAAGGCAGACCCCCAAGCGATCCGCCAAACCATCGAGACAAAACTCAATCTCATCCCTGCGGCAAAGCAAGGCAGTGCCGAGACGTCGGGCAACGTCAAACCCGACTCATCGTTGCAAGCCCTGATCCAGCAGGGCATGGAGCAAGCCAAACAACTGGGGGATACCTTCCTCTCCCCCGAGATCATCCTGCTCGCCGCCGCCAGTAACGACCCCTTGAAGCAACCGCTGAAGCAAGCCGGACTAACCGCGCAGGCCATCCGCAATGCCATTCAAACCCAGCGCAAGGGCAAAAAGATCGATTCGGATACGGCAGATGCCGGATTCGACATGCTGCAAAAATTCGCGACCAACCTCACGACGAAGGCCCGCGAAGGGAAGCTCGACCCAATCATCGGGCGCGACGAAGAAATCAGACGGGCAATTCAGGTGCTGTCGCGCCGCACAAAGAACAACCCTGTCCTGATTGGCGAACCGGGGGTTGGCAAAACCGCGATTGTGGAGGGACTTGCCCAGCGGATCATCAATCGCGACGTCCCCCAGTCGTTGATCGGCAAAACGGTGGTCGTGCTCGACCTCGCCCTGCTGGTTGCCGGCGCCAAATTCCGCGGCGAATTCGAAGAGCGCATCAAAGGTGTTCTGGATGAGATCGAAGAATCCGAAGGTGAGATCATCGTCTTTATCGACGAGCTGCACACCCTCGTGGGGGCTGGCGCAGCCCAAGGGTCGATCGATGCCAGCAACATTCTGAAACCCGCCCTTGCCCGGGGGACGCTCCACTGTATCGGGGCAACAACCCTGAACGAATATCGCAAGTATATCGAGAAAGACACCGCCCTTGCCCGCCGCTTCCAGACCGTCATCATCACGCCCCCCGATGTCGAGGAAACGGTCGCCATCCTGCGCGGGTTGAAGGAGAAGTACGAACTCCACCACGGGGTCTCCATCCGCGACAGTGCCCTTGTCGCGGCGGCAACGCTGTCAAATCGCTACATTACCGATCGATTCCTCCCCGACAAAGCCATCGACCTCGTCGATGAAGCCGCGGCCAAACGCCGCATGGAGATCGACTCGAAACCCGAAGCCCTCGATAGTGCCGAGCGGAAAATTATCAGATTGCTGATCGAGCGCGAAGCCCTGAACAAGGAAAACGACCCTGCCAGCCGCGTCCGTCTCGATGAGATCGAGCAGGAGCTGAACGACTTGCGCGCGCTCGCCCAACAACTCGAGGCCGAGTGGCAAAACGAGCAGTCGAGGCAACAATCCGCGCACCGTGCCCAGACCATGCTCGATCACGCCCGCCTCCAGCTGCAAGAGGCAATCAGACAGGGCGACTACGCCAAGGCGGGACAGCTTACCCACGCCACCATTCCCCAGCTCGAGGAGCAGATCGCCCACGCCAGCAACAACCCCGAAGTCGCAAGCACGCGCGAGGTCGTGCGGGATTCCGACATTGCCTCAATCGTCGCGAAATGGACGGGCATCCCCGTCGACAAAATGTTGGAAGGCGAGCGATCAAAACTGCTCCGCATGGAGGCAGCCCTGCAACAGGCGGTTGTCGGACAAGACCACGCCACCGAAGCCGTTGCCAATGCGATCCGACGACAACGCGCCGGGGTACAAGACCCCAACCGCCCGACCGGATCATTCTTCTTCCTTGGCCCGACGGGCATCGGCAAGACCGAGCTGACAAAAGCGATCGCTCAATTCCTGTTCGATGACCCTGCCGCCATGGTGCGGGTCGACATGTCGGAGTACATGGAGCCCCATTCGGTGGCACGCCTGATCGGCGCACCCCCGGGCTATGTTGGCTATGACGAGGGCGGCCTGCTCACCGAGGCCGTCCGACGCAAGCCCTACTCGCTGATCCTGTTCGACGAGATCGAGAAAGCCCATCGCGACGTGTTCAATATCCTGCTGCAGGTGCTCGATGATGGACGCCTCACCGACGGGCACGGCCGCGTGGTCGACTTCCGCAACACCCTGATCGTGATGACGTCGAACATTGGATCACACTACCTGGCCGATCCGGCGGCAGTCGGCGGACTCGACCAAGCCTATGTTCGAGTGCGCGAAGAGCTAAGACAGCACTTTCGCCCCGAGTTTCTGAACCGTATCGATGAATCGATCATTTTTCATCGCCTCGCCCCCGAGCACATCGAACGGATTGTCGATATTCAGCTTGATGCGTTGAACGGTCGCCTCGAAGAGCAGGGCATTCGTTTGTCGCTCACCGATGCCGCTCGCCACCTGCTTGCCGAGCAGGGGTTTGACCCCATGTATGGGGCACGGCCGCTTCGGCGCGTGTTCCAACGGCTATTGCTCGATCAGCTTTCGCAGCTCATTCTCGAGGGGGTGTTACAGCCCGATCAGCTGGTGACCGTGGACACGGGGAAAACACCCGACACCGAAAAGCAACTTATCCTGTTGTTACCACGATAGGCAGGCGGCAGTGCCTCCCACTTGTCAAGATCGACAAGACAGAGGTGGGATGGGGCAATGGAGCAAAAGGCAAGGATCGAGCATGAAGGCATGGCGGGCAAGGAGTCGCTTGACGAAGTCGCAAATGAGGTGATAGCATCGCAGCATGATCCATCACGCCCAAGACAGCGACACCACCATTGCCCTGCTTCGTGCCACCGCGCAGGCTGCCGCCGAGAAACACCTTGCCCCCGTCGCCGCCGCCAGCGATGAGACAGCAACCTTGCCCATCGACGCGCTGAAGGGACTGTGTGCCGATGGGCTCGGGGGGATCGTGATCTCTGAACTTAATGGGGGGGCGGGGCTAGGACGCCTCGCATCGATCGCCGCCTTCGAAGAGCTGGGACGTGTTGACCCGTCGACGGCAGCCTTTCTCTCGATCCACGGGTTGCTGGCCTGGGCCCTCGATAACTATGGCACGCCACAACAGCAGGCGGATTATATGCCAGCTCTGCTCGACTTCTCGATGATCGGCGCATACGCCCTCACCGAGCCGGGGCATGGCAGCGATGCGGCCAACCTCCGCACCACGGCGCGGCGCGATGGCGGTGACTACATCCTGAACGGGACAAAAGCCTTTACCTCTGGAGGCGGGGTCAGCGACATGACCTTGCTGTTTGCGCGCACCGGTGAGGGCGGACCTCGCGGCATCTCTGCTTTTCTTGTTCCGAAGGATGCCCGCGGACTCAGCTTCGGGGCACAGGAGCGGAAGATGGGATGGCGCTCGCAACCGACTGCCATGGTCGTGATGGATGACTGTCGCATCCCGGCCGATAACCTCATCGGCGCAGAGCACAAAGGCTTCCCCATTGCCATGCGGGCATTGGACAGTGGCAGACTGAATATCTCATCGATTTCGCTTGGTGCTGCCATGCAGGCATGCGATAGCACAATCACCTACATGCAGAACCGCACCCAATTCGGACAGAAACTTGCCGACTTCCAAGCCCTGCAATTCCGCATGGCCGAGATGGGCATCGCCCTGTTTGCCTGCCGAGCTGCCCTGGAGAAGGCTGCCATCGCCGTTGACGCGGGCTCGGCGGAGGCCACTGTCTTTGTCGCTGCGGCCAAGGCGTTTGTCACCGAAAACGCCTATCAGACGATCGATATGGCATTGCAGTTGCACGGGGGCTATGGCTACTTGCGTGATTTCCCTATCGAGCGGTTGCTGCGCGATACGCGCGTGCACCGCATCCTCGAAGGCACCAACGAGATCATGCGCGTGCTGGTCGCCCGCAACCTGCTGGCAACCCAATAGGGATAGGGTTATCGCGCAAGACGATCGTCGCCCCCTGATCCCGCACCAACCCCCAAGCACCACCGATCTCCAAGACCCTCTTCCTCATTCTCCCCCCAATTCTTTCCTCTCCTAATTCGTTCCATGGCAAAAACGGCAATCCAACTAAAATGGCTCGCAAGGGCTGGCGTGCTCACCGAGATACTGCCGTACATCAACAAGTACTATGGGCACCTCGTGGTGGTGAAATACGGAGGGCACGCCATGGTCAACCCCGACCTGGCACGGGTGTTTGCGCGCGATATTGTGTTGCTCCGCCACATGGGCATCCGCATTATCGTCGTGCACGGCGGGGGGCCGCAAATCAACAAGCAGCTGGAAAAACACAACATCACGCCGCAATACCATCAGGGGCTGCGCGTGACCGATCCCGCGACCATGGAAGTCGTCGAGATGACCCTCACCGGACTGGTGAACAAACAAATTGTCGCCGCGATCAACTCGACCGCTGGGAATGGAATCGCCGTGGGGCTCAGTGGACGCGATGCCAACCTGCTTGAAGTGTCCGTGGTTGATCCGCAGCTCGGATTGGTCGGGACGCCCCACAATGTGAACGCTTCCATCTTGGCGAGCATGATCGACGAGGGGTACATTCCCGTGATCGCCCCCGTCGGCAGCTACGTGCCTCCCAACCAAAAAATATCCGTCGCCTGCAATGTCAATGCCGACACTGCAGCCGGGGCGATTGCCCGCGCCATGCAAGCAAAACGGCTCTTGTTGCTCACCGATGTCGATGGGGTGCTCGATAGCGATGGGGCACTCATCGCTCGGCTGAACTCCGGCACTGCCCGCGGCCTGATCGAGAGCGGCGTGGTGAAGGGCGGCATGATTCCGAAGGTAGAAACCTGCCTCACTGCCATCGACACAAGTGATGCGACGGGCGTCGAGGCGGCCGTGATTCTCGATGGGCGTGAACAACACAGTGTCTTGCTCGAACTGTTTACCGACATTGGCCTCGGCACTTTGGTCTCAGACGCACCCGATGCCGAGCAATCGATCGACTTCGCGGTCGAGGCGTAAGTCACCGCAACGGATCAGGTCACCGCAACCGAGCAGGTCTTCGCAACAAAGCAGGTCACCGCAACCGAGCAGGTCGCCACAACAAAGCAAGTCGCCACAACAAAGCGGTCGCCGCTACGGAGCAGGTCGCCACAACAAAGCAGGTCACCACAACGGGGCAGGTCTTCGCAACAAAGCGGTCACCGCAACACAGCGGTCGCCACAACCGAGCGGTCGCCGCAACAGCGTATGTTGTTGCTACTCGACCGTGACGGACTTTGCCAAATTACGCGGCTGATCAACATCGGTGCCCCGCGCCACTGCCACATGATAGGCAAGAGTCTGCAGGGCGATCGTGTACAGCATCGGCAACACCATCATCAACGCATTGCCATCGGGATGGACAAGGTTCTTGCCCCCCTGATCCGGTGCCTGCCCTCCCACTGAGGGAATCAACAACACCGTCGCCACGACGCCTCCCGACTGCAGCACCGATGCCCCAGCCTCATCGGTGAGCACCAGCAGACGCCCGCCCCTTGCCCCAATCTCTTTGATATTGGCGTAGGTCTTCTCGAACAACCCATCGTTCGAGGGTGCCAGTACCACCACCGGCAGTGTCGCATCGACCAACGCAATAGGCCCGTGTTTCATCTCCCCTGCCGCACACCCCTCGGCGTGAATATAGGAGACTTCTTTCAGCTTCAGGGCTCCCTCCATTGCCACCGGGTGCATAGCCCCGCGCCCCAGGAACAAGGCAGATCGCGCATCGGCAAACAATGCCACCGCGTCGGCAATCTGGTCGTCGGCACGCAACAGCTGGTTCGCAAGCACGGCAACCCCCCGCAACATCGCCAAATCAAGGAGGGTTTGCCTGCTCGCCGACACTTGTGCCGCTGACACCTGTGCCGCTGACACCTGTGCCGCTGATCCCGGTGAGGGCGACACCTCTGCCGCTGATCCCGGTGAGGGCGACACCTCTGCCGCTGATCCCGGTGAGGGCGACACCTCTGCCGCTGACACTTGTGCCAATGACACCTGTGCCAATGACATTTGTGCCGCTGATCCCGGTGAGGGCGACACTTGTGCCGACGACACAGGTGAAGGCGACAAAGAGGCAGCCGAATCATCCTGCCCCCCAAGCCAGTCACGCGCCGCCAACCCCAACACGCCTAGCACCATCAATTGCGCGGTGAAGGCCTTCGTGGACGCGACGCCGATCTCAGGGCCCGCAAGAGTCGGAACGACATAGGTCGCCGCACGGGCAATGCTGGAATCGGTGTTATTCACAATGGCTAATATCTCGACTCCGCGATCGCGCAGGTGCGTCATCGCCGTGAGGGTGTCCATGGTCTCCCCCGATTGACTGACGATGATCGCCAAAGTGCCCTGAGGATAGACACCACGACGGTTCTTGAGCTCGGAAGCCACCTCGACCGCCACGCCCATCCCCTCGCGTCCGCCACCGATCGCCAACCTCTCGAACCAGTGCCGCGCAATATAACAGGCATAGGCGGCACTGCCGCAGGCGGTCATCACGATCGGCGATAATGCCAGACGCTTTATCAATGCAGGCGGCAGGGCAAATACCTCTTCTCCCCCAGTGGGAGGTGCCAACTGTGCCAGCTGATTGCCCAGAGCACCGGGCTGCTCGTGAATCTCCTTGTGCATGAAGTGACTGTGGTTGCCCTTGTCGACCAGCCACTGCGCCGCATTCAACGGCACAATCGGACGCTCGACCGCCTCGCCCTTATCATTGAACAACGTGTAACCCCTGTCGGTGATGATGCCGTGATCACCATCTTCAAGGTAGATCACCGAGCGGCAAAATTCCGCCAAAGCAAACCCGTCCGAGCCAAGGTAGTACCGTCCCGCCTTGTCCCCATCACCATCGACGCCACTGCCGTTGCCGACACCGATGCCGATGCCGAGGGCGAGCGGGCTGCCGCGTCGCGCAAACAACAAGGTACGCGCAATCCCCGGCGATGCCGCGAAGGCAAACAACCCTTCGATGGCAGCAAGGGTGGCGCGCAACGCATCGAGTGGGGTCTGCTCTGTCCGGAGGGCACGGTCGAGCATGATGGCAAGCAGCTCCGAGTCTGTGTCGGAGACTGGGGACACCCCCTCCCGCGCCAACCCTTGACGGATCGCCACATCATTGGTGAGAATGCCATTGTGCACCAAGGTCACCCGCCCGTGTTGGTGCGGGTGCGCATTGATCTCCGAGGGCTTGCCGTGGGTCGCCCACCGCGTGTGCCCCATCCCGCTGGTAGGATGAACCTCTGCTGACGTCTGCCGCACGGCCTCCTCGAGGGCGCGGATTTTCCCCACCGCCTTAATGATCGTGCACGCATTCTGATCATCGATCAACGCAATGCCCGCCGAGTCATAGCCGCGATACTCCAACCGCCGCAAGGTCTCGACCATGTCGTCTACCGAGTGCAGCGCGTGTGTGGTCGCAAATCCGATAATGCCACACATCAGTGGGGACTCCTAAAATTGGGACGAGGATGATGAGAAAGGAATTGCAAGCTTCCCAGCCGCAAGAAAGGTCGACACCGCCCCCGCGCATGGGTCACCTGTGCGCAACACGGATTCGAGACACGGGTTCGAGTCACAGGTTCGAGACACGGGTTCGAGTCACGGGTTCGAGACACGGGTTCGAGTCACGGATGCCGCCCCCTGCCCCTGCCCCCGCACCCCGGTTATTCTTCTTGGAGATGATTCCAAATGCGCTCGGCCATACGGCGATCGATGCCGGGCACTGCAGCAATGTCCTCTACCCCGCTTTCGCGCATGACCCCCACCGAGCCAAAATGCGCCATCAACGCCCGCTTCCGCCGAATCCCAACCCCCGACACCCCATCCAGCACCGATTCACGCACCCCCTTGCTTCGCAAAGCACGGTGCGTGCCAATCACAAAGCGATGCGACTCGTCGCGCAAGCGTTGCAGATAGTACAACAACGGGTCGTTCGACGGGAGTCGAAACCCATCCTGTGCCTGCTCGGCCGCCAACCCATGCTTGCTAAACCGCACAAAGAACCGCTCGCGACCAGCGTTGCGATCCTTGCCCTTTGCAATGGCAACGACAGTGATCGTCTTGATGCCGAGTGACTCACACACCTCGACCGCAACATTCAACTGCCCCAACCCCCCGTCGATCAGCAAGACCTGTGGTTGCTTGGCCGGGTCGGCTTCGTCAAGCTTTTTGAGTCGCCGCATCAAGACCTCGCGCATCATGGCGAAATCGTCGCCTCCCCGCACTGGGACGTCGCGGGCAATCTTCTTGATGTTAAACTTTCGGTACTCGGCTTTGGCAAAACCATCCGGACTTGCCACGATCATTGCCCCGACCGCATGCTTCCCCGACAGGTGACTGTTGTCGAAAACATCGATTCGCACGATGGGCGTTTGCTGCACGCCAAACCGCTCGGCAAAGGCAGCAAGCATCCCGGTGTTGTGGGATTTCTCGGCCAAGATGCGCGCCAGTGCCCGCTGCGTCTGAACCGCCATGGCATCGATCGCACGCTTGCGCGGCCCGCGTTTGGGGGTCAACACCTTGATCGCGGTGTTTTCCCGATCGGAGAGGGCCGCACTGAGCCACGCTGCGTGCTTGATCGAGTGGTTCAACAGAATCTCGGCTGGGGGGGCTTTGTCGGCATAAAACTGCCCCAAGAATGATTCGAGCACCTCTTCGGTGGGGGTATCGACGGCGTGTTTCGGGTGAAACAGCCGCTGCCCGAAATTGTACCCGGCACGCAGGAAAAAGACCTCGACCACACATGCCCCGAGCGCAACCTTCTCTTTCCCTTGGGGTGTTGTTTTGGCGGGAAGCGAGGGGGAAGATTGAGGCGAAGAGGAAGGAGCCACAAGAGAAGCAAGAGGCGTCTTCTTTGTCGTTGTCGCCTTCATATCACATTCGTCGCCCTGATCAGTACTGTTCTTGCTGTCATCGTCATCACTATCAATGTCACGGTGACCGTGGTCTAAACCATCATCATTGTCATGGTCATCATCCGTGTCATGGTCATTGTCATGGTCATGGTCATGGTCAGTGCCATCGTCTAAGCCATCATTGTCGTCATCAATATCATGGTCATCCCCAATGTCCGTGTCATCGTCATCGTCATCATCATCATCAACTCCGTCGTCTAAGCAATCACTGCCGTCATCAATATCATGGTCATCGCCAATGTCAGCATCATGGTAGGTGTTATCAGCGTCACCGCGGTCACCGCGGTCACCGTGGTCACCACGGTCTAAGCCATCACTGCCGTCATCAATATCATGGTCATCGACAATGTCTGTATCATAGTCAACGTCATCGTCACCGCGGTGACCGCGGTCTAAGCCAACGTCAGCATCACGGTCACCGTGGTCACCACGGTCACCGTGGTCGATGCGGTCACCGCGGTCAACCACGCCTGCCTCTGCTGAGCGAGTGCCATCTGCCCCCTCCGGTTCAAGTACCCCCCGACCAAAAGCCAACGTGCCCTGTCCCCCTCTCCCTCCCGCACGGGCGATAATGATAATGTCGGTGTTCCCCAATTCGGCGTGGCCGTGCGAAATGCCAATCTGGACGCGCGCGAAGGACTCCAGCCGATTGCGCAATGACCGCGCCCGTTCGAAGGCCCACGCCTCACTTGCCTGCGTGATGTCATCGATCAGTCGCTGTCGCACACCCTCAGCACGCCCATGCAGGAAGTCGCGGGCATCGGTGACCGCCTTGCCATAGGTAACGTCGTCCACCAACCCCACGCACGGCGCCGAGCACCGCTTGATTTGATATTGCATGCACGGACGTCGCCTGCCCGCAAACACCGTGTCCGAGCAGGTGCGCAATTGAAACCCCTTCTGAATGGCAGTTAGTGCCCGATTCACCGCCATGGCATTGGCAAAGGGGCCATAGTACTCCCCATCGTGCGTCCGCTGCCCACGGTGCTTCACAATCTGTGGAAAGGCATGGTCGCCGCGTACCAGAATATGCGGATACGACTTGCTGTCTTTCAACAGGACGTTGTAACGCGGCATGATGGATTTTATCAGCTGCGATTCGAGAATAAATGCCTTCACTTCGCTATCAGTCGGGATGATCTCGATCCGCGTGATCTGCTGGATCATGCGCCGAATACGCATGGTGTGTCCGCGCAGGCGAGCATAGCTTGCCACCCGCTTGCGCAGGTTGCGCGCCTTCCCGACATAGAGTACCTCATCACCATCGCCGATCATTTTGTAACACCCCGGGGCATGGGGGATGCTCGGCAGTCGATGCTGGACATGCGCGGCCCCAACCGGATCGGTGTTAGGCTCACCGGGGGTAGCTATTGCCGTCTCGAGCGATTTCGTCTTGGCAGGATTCATGGCAGGGTTCTTGGCACTATGCGCCCAAAAATCCGCGCGCATTGTCGCGCCGCGAGCCGTCCGCCGTTGCCGCTGTCTTTGCGGTTGTCTTTGCCGCTGTCTTTGCGGTTGTGCCCGAAACCTTCCATGGAAGGAGGAGGCGTCGGGTGACTCCATCGCAACGGTCGATGACAGCGGATAATGTTGACTTTCATTGCGACAAATCATAGCATCACC
>JAHZLG010000225.1 GCA_022599995.1 Alphaproteobacteria bacterium
GGCGATGGGCTCACCGATGTGATCATTACAGATAGTCAGGGACTCAATGATAGTACTGGTTATGTTGCCGTTTTCCTCGCGACCGACGATGTCGATACGACCGATGCCACTAAAGACTACGGAGGGTTCGGCGAATTTTCGGGTCATGCGAGTGCCCCATACCTTCTGCCGATTGCGTATGGTGGCCAGTCCTCTACCGTCCATGGCCAAGCCTTGGTGTTCAAAGGGGAAGACTCGAGTGCCGAGCTGGGCACAGTGCTGGCAGTTGGCGACTTCAACAATGATGGTTCCGATGACGTAGTCGTCACCGCCAGAAACGGCAACGCTAACAACAGTGTGTTCCTTTTCTACGGCGGCACCGCGCGCACAAACGAAGCGCAATCAGTGGTCGCTGCCGATGGCAGCACAGAAGGGGTGGAAATCACCTCGGGTTTCGCGAGTGCTGTTGATTTCGGATCGAGGCTCGAGGTGCTCGATTTTGATGGCGATGGCTACGATGACCTGCTGATCTTCGATCGCGGACAGCAGAATATCCACATCGTCTATGGACAATCCACACAGCTCGCCGGCGGGGTGGGAACCTACGAATTGGGACAAGCAAGCAATGCTGCTGCCGAAAGCCGGATCACCCTTGGCGATGCCAGCCTGCAAGAACAAGCCTCGATTGACGCTGAACCAGACTTCCGCCCGGCCGACGTGAACGCTGATGGCTATGACGATCTGATTGTGTACCACACGAACGGAGTTCCCGGCGAGAATTACGTCCAATTCGTGTACGGGTTTGCGCGACATGTTGATCCGGATCGATCCAACGAGATTGATGGCACCGCGAGTGCTGCCGAGACCCTTACCGGCACCGATGGTGTTGATACCGGCGAGGTAGGACACGAAGATACGGTCAGCCTCGGAGCCGGAGACGACACCGTGACGATCACAAGCAGTGCCGATATCCTTGCCCTCGGGAGCATCGATGGCGGAGCGGGCTACGACACAGTCATCTTTGACATAGGGGATGGAAATGAGCTGAACCTGTTCGCCGATACCTACAAAGAAGTCGGCCTCTTCTACTTTGCTGATGAATCAACCTCGTCAACGGCAGACCATGATGACTCGCACTTCTCGTTCAACAACATCGAAGCCATCGAATTCCGCAGTGGGACGGTCTTCGCCTCGCAACTAAACTTCGAGGCAAACGCAACATACAACCTGCTTACCGGTGCCAATGATAACGACACCAGCCTTAGCCTGTTGTATTGGGACACCAGCCTCGATTCGACAACCAAGGCAAATGCCGCAGATGGAGTAGGCCATTGGGCCTACGATAGCACCACCGAGGCTTATTCATTGGGTGGCATCAACCTGATCGATTACGATGGAGTTGGGATCTCGCTCCTGTTAGAACCCCTCACATGATCCCTGCCGCCTTCTTTCGTGTCGCCCGATCCTATTGGTACGCCAAGCGGCCTTCTTGACGGTGCACGCCGATGGTTGCAACGCTGTCCCTCGTGTAGGGTGGGGCGTAGGGCGGGGTTGCAACCGGGGGCGCAACCGGACGAGGGCCAGTAACGAGCCGACGCAGGACAGAGCATTGCAGGAATCTGATCAGTGCTCCCGGTTGCCCCCAGCAAGGGCGGTGGCGACCGTGTCGGCAAACAGAAATTCAGGCAGAACAACCACCGAGACGCCGACAGTGCCATCTGCCGACGTAATCGGTGCATAAACCACAGTCAGCGGGATGCCAAACCTTCCATGATCGCGAATATAGTCGGCGATCACAGGGGAGGGATGCGTCCAATCGCCCCGCATGAACACGACATTGGGGTGGCGCGCGAAGAAAGAGGACGTGAACACCCGCGCGTCATTGAATTTGCAACTCAAGCACCATCCGGCGGTAATGTCCACCAAGACGACGCGTCCCGACTGTGCCATCGCCTCGATCAGCGCGGGGTCAAAGTGACGCCAGGGACGATTGCCCGCAATGTAGGACGGCAACCCCGCCTTGTCGGAGGCAACCCTACCCTCGATCTCCAGCCCGGTCGTGCCAAAGGAAACGCCGTCGCTTGCCCCCCGGAACCGTGCCGCCTCCACAAACAACACCGCGATCCATACCGCAGATGCCAACAACAAAACACCAAGGATGACCCGAAGCCGCCCCATCCACCGCCCCGGACGAGGCAACCAACGAACAGCCAAAGGAAAAGCCGCCACTGCCAACAATGGGGTCGCTAACCCGAAGCCCATCGCAAGCAAAATCCCATGCTGTACCGGGAACGAGGATGCCAACGCAAATCCAACCGCAACCCCAACAAATGGAGCCGAGCAAGGTGTGGACAAAACCGCCATCAACGCTCCCTCAAGGAAGGGGGATAACCGTACCGGCAACCGCATCCCGAACCCGGCAATCCGCCATAAGCCCAGCATGTTCAGCCCAAACAACACCATGACCACCGTCATGATACCCAGAAAGAGCGGGCTTTGAAACTGAACACCCCAGCCAACCGACCCCCCCAAAGCACGCACCGCCGATAACCCCAAAGAGAGAACGGCGAAACTGGTCACAACCCCCAACGAGCTCGCAAGAAATTGCCGACGCACCTCCGCACGCGACACCCCCGCCCCAACCAGCAAACGCGACACCTTCAAGGTCAGAACAGGCAGCACACAAGGCATAATGTTCAAGATCAACCCGCCGAGCCACGCCACAAAAACAATCGCCCAAAAGGAGAACGATAACACGGCAGCCGGGGTGGGAGACTGTCGATCTTGTTTGGCAGCCTCGCCTAGGTCACCCGCGTTCTCGGATGTTGGCGCAGCCGCGTTCCGATCTTTGCCTGTCTCACTCGCATCTTCGCCCGCGACAGCGTCTCGCTGCTGTTTGATTGCTGCTAACTCGTCACTCAGGGCACGGTCATGGGCCGCCGACACGCGACGCGTGGTCGTGGGCGACACCATTGCCAATGTCTTGGGAACGTCCAATGCGTAAGTCTCGGGGATGCACTGGACATCATTGCAGATCAGCATCGTGAACGTCGGATCAGACGGCGAATGCTCGAGCACCGCCTGTGGGATGCGCACGGCAAAGGGCAACACCACCGGCATATCATAACCGTGGACAGTGACGCCGAAAAAGTCGATCTGCTTGGGAGCCGGAAACAACAATGAGGGGCTCGCCCCATCCCAGCCGGCTTCGCCCTCCATGCCCGTTTCCTGTCCGGTAGGCAACGGCGTAACCGGCGATTCGAGCGGCCACCGAAGAATGGGCGCTAACCCGGCGGTCGGACGCGCCGCATCGCCACCGGAACGCACCCCGCTCGGGAATTTATGATAGGTCTTCCACGGGGCGCGAAGATCAATCGCGACCGCAAACCGATAAGAGGTCGACCGGCCCTCCGCCCGATCGGACGGCGCGGCAAGCAAGGTCACGCTGGCACCGGTGATGAGACTTGCTTCGCCGGCTGGAATGGTGGTCAGCCCATAAACCCCCGAAGCAGACGATTGCCCGCGCGCCGATGGGAGGTGACCGCCAGCGGCAAAAACAAATGCCACAAAAGCCACAGTGACCATAATGAGGACGCGTGCCAACCGACGCCCTCGCCATGGGTGTAACCAGTAAGCTGCCACTTCCACCGCGTTCATTTGCTTTGATTTGCTTTCATGGCATCCACACAAAAAAGAACCGTTCCCGTTCGCCCCGGTGCTGGCAAGTTCCCAACAATCGCGCTGATCGAGACCATAATGAGGAGGCGTGCCAACCGACGCCCTCGCCATTGATGTAACCAATAAGCTGCCACTTCCACCGCGTTCATTTGCTTTCA
>JAHZLG010000226.1 GCA_022599995.1 Alphaproteobacteria bacterium
GGGAGTGGTTTTTTTGTATTTGGAAGCAATCTCATGACTATAGACTCTTCGGCGGAATTTCTTCCTTTGGACATTGCTGTTATCACGGTGAGTGACACACGGACCCCATCGAATGACAAATCGGGGGATATTCTGGTGAATAGGCTGGTGCGGCGGGGCATCACCTCTGTGCGCGAACCCTGGTGCTTGATGAGGCCGACGGCATTATTGATGCAGTGAATGATTGCATTCACGAGCGGCAGGCAAATGTTGTGATTTTGACCGGTGGCACGGGTGTTACCCGACGTGATGTTACGCCCGAAGCTCTTGAGCGGATTTTTGACAAGAAGATTTCGGGGTTTGGCGAAATGTTTCGTCATCTGAGTTTTGCGAAAATCGGCATGTCGGCAGTACAATCGCGTGCGATGGCGGGGGTTGTTGATGGGGCATATGTTTTTTCTTTGCCCGGATCGCCTTCGGCCTGTCTTGATGCGTGGGATGGGATATTGCTTTCTCAGCTCGATATTCGGACGCGTCCTTGTAATTTCGCCGAGATGATTGGGCGGCTTTAGCGCTCATTGCCCGCCCCGATGGCACCGCCCGCCCCGATGGCATCGGCCGCACGGGTTTCATTGCCCGCCCCGATAGCATTGCCCGCCCCGATAGCATCGGTCGCACGGGTGGCACCGGTCGCACTGGTTTCATTGCCCACCCCGATGGCACCGCCCGCCCCGATAGCACCGCCCGCCCCGATAGCATCGGCCGCGCCGGTCGCACCGCCCGCGCCGGTCGCGCCGGCCGCTTCAGTCGTAATGATCATCACGGTTGGCCACTTGGCGGCCAGAGCACCCTGAGGAAGGGTAAGTGGCGGTCGGAGACGGCCCTACGAAGCGGGTTCGTCCCCGTATACCGCATAGAGGTGCTTGCGGATTTTCTCGATTTGTCCTGTTTCGATGGCGTCACGAATGGTGGTCATGAGTGCCCCATAGAAGGTGAGGTTATGCAGGGTCAACAGCATGGGGCCAAGCATTTCCTTGCATCGAAACAGATGATGCAAATAGGCGTGCGTGAATTGCCTGCAGGTGTAACACGGGCAGGTGTCATCGATTGGGCGATGCCAATCGGCGAAGCGGGCGTTGCGCATGTTGATCTGTCCGTGCCACGTGTACGCCCTTCCAGTGCGTCCTGCCCGCGAGGGAAGCACGCAATCCATCATATCAACCCCGTGTCGCACGGCTTCGATAATATCGATGGGACTGCCAAGCCCCATGGCATAGCGCGGCTGTCCCTCGGGCAGCTGCTGGGCAGTGGCAGCAAGCGTGGAGAGCATGTCATCGCGTGGCTCACCAACCGCAAGCCCGCCGATGGCATAGCCCGGAAAGCCGATCGCTAACAGAGATTCCACCGAGGCTTGCCGCAGGTCGGGAAATTGCCCGCCCTGTACGATGCCGAAGACAGAAGTCTCGACGGTGTTGTTTTCGGCAAATTGTTCGATGGTGTGTTTGGCCTGCTGTGCCCATGCCATGCTGCGTGCCATGGCCTCTTTGTGGGTGTCGTAATTTGCGGGTTGTTTTGTGCATTCGTCCAAGACCATGGCGATGGTCGAACCAAAGGCGACTTGGGCTGCAATGACGGACTGCGGGGTCAGCCGTAATTTGCTGCCATCATAGGGCGAGGCAAAAGTGACACCGCTGGCATCGATGGTGCGTGTCTGTGCGAGTGACATCACTTGAAACCCACCCGAGTCGGTGAGGGTTGCTCCTCGCCACCCCATGAATTTCGCTAATCCTCCTGCTTGTTTGATACGATCAACGCCGGGACGCAACATGAGATGATAGGTGTTTCCAAGAACGATTTGTGCTCCTGTGTCGTGAAAGTGTGCGGGGAGAACGCCTTTCACGGTTGCTTGTGTGCCGACGGGCATAAAGGTTGGGGTTTCGATCACGCCGTGGGGGGTATACATTTTCCCTCGCCTTGCCTTGTTATCGGTGGCGAGCAATTCGTAGTGCAATACCGATGACGGCATATTGGAAGATGCCGATGGCGGCATATTGGAAGATGCCGATGGTGGCATAGTTGAGGATGCCGATGGCGGCATGGAGGAGGATGTTGTGGGCATTGTGTCAGTGACCTCACCGGTAAAGAAGCAGGGGGAAGCTATGGGTGACAGTCATAAGGTGCAATGACCCGACAGGAAACATGAAGTAAGCTCGACTGAGAATCTTGCCCGAGTCTCGCCGAGGTGATGGCGATGCAAAAGCGGCAAACAGCCAGGCCTGGTATCGACGGAGGGTTATCGGATTACTGCATCAATTCACGGACAATTCCGTCGTGCCGCAGCGCATGGGCAACGGGAACCACGAGCTGGAGTCCCGCCTCGGTTGTCATCTCGGTGAGAAGGCCATGCCCGACGAGTGTGGCAAGGGCGTGGCGGTCAATAACGCGCTCCATGACAAATTCCCGCACCCCATGCGGAATCGTCACCCCTTCATCGGCTGTCTCTGCACTGGCACTGGCACTGGCACTGGCATCGCACGGCTTGGCATTGCCCAGTCGGCGCAACCCCATCATGATGCGTTCTTGCCACTCTTCGTGGGCCGAGAGGGGGGCGAATTCGGTGAACACGTCTTCGGCAGCGCTGTTGTCATCAAGCAGGCCCCAGTGCTTGGTGTGTTGTTTGGTCGCTGTCCACTGTCCGTTCACCTGGATGCGCCCGGCGGCACTTGGTCCTATGCCCCCATAGGGTTTGCCTTGCCAATAGGCGGTATTGTGGATCGCCCGCGCCATGGGGCGCGCATAGTTTGACACCTCATAGCGGTCGAGTCCGTGCTGCGCCATCAAGGTGGTAACAACCTCGTCGATGGCAACGGCTGTGCCTTCATCGGGCAGGCTGAGTTGCCCCCGTCGCATGCGTGCGGCGAAAGCCGTATTGGGTTCGATGGTCAGTCCATAAACCGAAACGTGGTCGATTCCGGTTTGGAGCAGGGTTGCTAGCTCGGTTTTCGCCATCGCAGGGGTTTGGTCGGGACGCGCCACAATCAGGTCTACCGACACCGCAGGAAAAACCTGCTGTGTCCACCTAATGGCTTGGAGGGCTTGCTCGACGGTATGGTTGCGTCCGAGTCCTTTCAGGCTGCGCTCATCGAGTGCCTGCACACCGAGCGACAGTCGGGTAATCCCACCTTGCTGCCACTGGCGAAGACGGTCGAGGGTTATGTCTTCGGGATTGGCTTCGAGGGTGACCTCCCAGCTGCGCTGATCGACCGACCAGTGCGCGGCCACGGTTTCGAGCAGGGTTGCCCACAGGGCTGGCGGGGCAAGCGACGGCGTGCCACCGCCGAGGTACACCGAGCGAATGGTGTGATACGCGGTGAGTTGCTTCAGACGGCGGATTTCGGTGTGATAGCGTGCTCCCCAGTCCAGTTCGGTGTGGCGGGTTGCGGGTTTGTCGGGGTGCCACTTCTTCACGAAAAAGTCGCAGTAGGGGCAGATGGTGCGGCAGTAGGGAAAATGCACATAGAGGCTAAAGGCGGTCA
>JAHZLG010000227.1 GCA_022599995.1 Alphaproteobacteria bacterium
CCGCGGTGATGCTCGATGCCCTGCTTGCTCAATCCCCGACACCGCGGTGATGCTCGATGCCCTGCTTGCTCAATCCCCGCCACCGCGGTGATGCTCGATACCCTACTTGCTCAATCCCCGACACCGCGGTGATACTCGATACCTTGCTTGCTCGATACCCGACACCGCGGTGATACCATCACGATGCCCTGCTTGCTCGATACCCTGCTTGCTCGATCCCCAATACCGCGGTGACACCATCACGATGCCCGCCCCAAATACCAAATGTGGGCTGTGACCATCAGCACATAACCCTGATCATCGATTGTGTGTACCGCCTCGGTCACCGTCCAGCGTTGTGGAATCGCCGAAGTGAACCCCTGCAGTTGAAGCGGGGTTCCGGCAAAAACCTCGGGGCGTCCCGGCATGCGCAACGACAACTGGGACTGATTGCCCGATAACTGTTGTAATAACCCACTTGCGCGCGACAGGGCTCCCGGAAGCGTGCCGTAGACGCCGTTCACCACAAAGAAAGGCTCCGTGCCAAGGGTCACGGTTTCGACCTCCCCGGTGGGGGCGCGCCATTGCACTTTCACGCCAAGATACTGGTCGCGCTGGCGCCAGGTGCTTTGCCATGCAGATACCTCATTGGCGTGGACGGTGACCTCTTCTAAGGACTGCCCACTTGCCGAGCGGGGCAAACCAACCACGCTCACCACCAATTTCCCCGCCACCGGCTTCACGACCCCGCCAAGCGGACGTACGACACGCTGCAGCAAATTGATGTCCGATTCTCCTGTTTGCACCGACTCGGGCAACGGAAGAATATCAAGCAATGGGTCGACCAAGGGGATCAATTGTTGCTCGGTGGCGATCTGCCGCACGAAGCCGCCGACCGTTGCCTGGGTCAATTGCCGCGTGCGCGGCACCAACAACCCCGAAAGCCCCGTGGCACGCGCCCTTAGCACGAGACGCGCAGGCGGAGCCTGATAGGTCACCTCATCGAGCTGATAGTCGCCATGATCGATCAACGCCTCGTCTTGGTAGCCCAGTGCCACCTTCAATCGCGCCCCCGAAGAGGGAAATGCAATCCGGTTATCGCGGTTATCCAGGGTAACGGTGAGTTGATCACTCGCTATCCCTAGCGTGTCAGTAAGTGCCACGCGCATGGTACGTTGTGCGAAGGCGTCCGAGAGATTGCCTCCAACGTGTTCGATCCGAAATGCAGGCTGGATGGTCATAGAAAAACGCTGGGGTGTGAATAAGGACGCAGGGCGAAGGGGGGCTCAAGAAAGGCTCTGGGTAGGGCAAACACCCTGACCCTAGTCCCACAAGCGGATCACCGATGATTCGGTTGAAGCCGATTGATCTACGACCGGAATGGTCACCACCGTGCCGCGCGCAAGCGTCAGGGGCAGTGCAGGTGTCGCCAACAGCAGGGCATCATTCGCCGACAGCAATTGCCTGAACAGATCATCCTGAAACTGTCCGTACTCGGCAGCACAGATCACGTCGAAACGCGACGCAACATCGAGGGTTATCGAGGTCATAGGTCTTCTCCGTAGGCTGATAGTTCGAGGGTGTAGGCAATCCGGCGGGGCACACCGCCACTCAGCAGGTGATCCCAATTCTCGGTGATGGCGCGCAGCACAAAAAGCCCGTAGGCATAGCCACGCCCGTCAACCAAAGGCCGCGGGTTCGCTTGCTCCCCTAACAAACGAAGACGCGTGAGATCGTGTTTGGCATAGTGGGGAAACACTACCCCCTGCAGAATCAGGGTTTGTGCCTCACCCCCGGTGTACTGCAATACCGACGTCCGCCCAAGACGAGACTGGGGTTGCCACCGCCAACGGGACGTCTTTTGCAACTGCTGGAAATTCATGCCGTCGATGGTGAAGGCGACGTCACCGTAACGCATCAAGACTTGCGACATGGAGCTGCTTCATTTTTGAGGAAATTCCTTCGGAAAGCCGAAGTGGTGGTGGTTGACATCGTGGGGGGTGTTCCTACCAAAGGACGACATCGAACAAGGCATTCGCCCGTCCCTCGCTCGCAGTAAGGTCGAACAGGTGCGCGGGGTCATCATTGCTGTCGATGCTGTTCATTTCGTTGCGAAAGACGGGCACGCCTTGCGCGATCGACACCGATGAGGGCGGGGCAGAGTTACTGTTTTCATTGCCGTTCGATGAGACTCCCCGCGGTGATGCCGCCGGCTGTGACGCTTGCGAAGACGCTAGCGACTGCCCTTGCGAAGACGGAAACGATTGCCCTTGCGAAGACGCTAGCGACTGCCCTTGCGATGGCTCAAGCGATTGTACAAACGAAGACGGACGGTCATCGCGCGACGATTGCAGGCGCATAGAGGGCTGTGCCTCATCTGTCCTGCCGGCGAGGCGATCTCCCATCGGAGCACGATCATTGGCAGTCGCCAGCGGACTTGCTGCGCGCGCGGCTAGGTCTTGGATTTCGCGTTGAGATGAGACGTGAGGGGTGACGCGCACGCTGGGTTGGGTTGCTTGCGCACCTCGCGCTGTACCTGCCTCACCTGCCGTGGATAGCACAGGAAAAAGGGGCCGTCGCCTGGGCACAAGTGGTTGCGGAACATTGCCTTCAAAGGCACGGGGTTGTCGACCTTGGTTTTGGAACGCCGGCAAGGGCACCTGCAATGATGAGGCAAGAGCAGGGGGGCGGCGATCGGGCACCCTTTGGTCGGTGCGCGTGTGCGGTGTCAGACCTTCATGCACTCCGCCCGGTAATGCCATACGATTTCCCGCAAACCCCGAGGAATCAATCGCACCGGGCAAGCCACGCGCGCGGCGTCCCACGAGGGGAGGGTCGCCTTGATCCCCCGCTGGATTGGCCGCCAAGGAGCCATTCGAAGGCGCCATAACCTGCCCTGCCACATTCAATGTGCGCGGGCGACGGTCGCCCTGCAAGGTCACAACACCGGGCAGAGCAAAACCCTCTCCAGCCGTCATCGCCCTATTTCCCCGGTTATTTCCCTCATCACTGTCTGCGGTGTCTGCGGTGTCTGCCACGCCCGAAGACGTGGGAGACACCCTCACCCCGGACACACGGTCTGGTGCGCCCCCCAAGCCTTGGACAGGCACAGGGAGACGCAGACCTTGCAAGGCGGGTGCAAGCAAGACTGAGGGCACAATAGGAGGCGTGGGCGTTGACGGCGCGACGCGGGGCAACGCAAGCATCGGAACCGCAAAGGCGGGAGTCGCGTCACTATTTGTCGGAAGGGGCGGCTGTGTGCCGGGTTGAAATTCCTGCTCGGGCATCACTGGGGGGACATCCAAAGGGGGGATGGGAACGTTTCACGCGACTGGGCGTTGGAAAACGACAATGGCGATAACGGCATCCGAGCTGCTGGGGCAAGCCAAGCGTGCACCTCCAGCATGGTGGCAACAAGAATCAACAGACGCTCTATGGGTTGGGCGTCAATGTGCTCGGCAGTCCACCCCGTGAGCACGATGACAATGCCGCGCAAGCGGTCAATCCGATTGGTAGTCACCCATCCACTGGGAGCATCGGATTGATCTTTGTCGCCCCTCAGATGGTCACAAGCGTGTCCGTAGCGGGCAAAGGCTTGTTCGATACGGAAAAAAAACCGCTCACCATGGAGCACAATTGCTGGTAGTCGTCAGCATCGAGCCGCCGAAGTGTGTCGGGGGCAAGCTCGGTCAGGTCGGCAAGCAGGCCTAGCGTCCGGGTTGTTTCGTTTCCTGTGCGGGCTTCGTAGCGTTCAATGTCGGCCACACGCGGGCGTCGAACGGTCAGGAGACTGACCGTAGTGCCATCGATCTCCAAGGGGTAGGTGAGCGCGCATTGCGGCTGGCTTGCCACGGCTACGTTGCCGGTCACTGACGTGTTCCCAGAAAATGCCCCAGATTGAGAGAGGTTTTGATCAGGTACATTGCCGGTCACTGACGTGTTCCCAGAGAATGCCCCAGATTGAGAGAGGTTTTGATCAGTCACAATAAAGTCCACGAGGATGATGAGGAGGTTGTGGGAAAGGAGGAGGAGAAGCGGCACCCGCACCGCAGCATCTTGCCACGCTAACGAACAAGCTAGCTTGCCCATCAGCATGTCTCATTGGCATGGCAGACGAGCCTGCCGACATTCCGTTTCTCGGCGCGGGCACGCCGGCGCAGGTCTCGACGCTCTTTTTGCATTTGCCGCACGCGGCGCGGTGTCACCCCCGCCAGCCACGCCAGCGTGTCCTGATCCGAGTAGTGCTGACTCAACACATCGAGCAACACCTCGGTACGAAGACCCGGCATCTGGGGCACGCAAAGCATCGTGCCGCTATATACCTCGCACAGCTTTGTTGCATCGGCTTCCCCTAGCAGGTGCACCAAGGCATGCCGTTTCAACAGGTTCACGGGGACGTATATCGACTGCCCCCCAAATCGCGCCACCAGTCGATTGGCAGCAGTCACCCCAATGATCTCGACCAAGGAGGCGTAGGTTTCACAGCGCTTCTTATGCATGCTCCCCTCGAGGGCATCCTTTTTTGCCGATACCACTTCTCCCTGCTGAGGGCGTGCGCGCGAATTCCCTTTCGGTCGCCGCTCCACAGCCGAAGCTGCAAATGTGTTTTTCACTGATAAAGGTTGCATCGGATGCCCTCGCATAAAGAAGTTTGCTTTGTCATGGCGTGGTCGCAGCTGCGGTCACGAAGAAAGTCCCAGTGCCGAGCGCACCTGTGTCAGCTGGTCAACGCCCCCGATCCGCCGCACCGCATTCTCTACATCGATCTCGACGTGCTCATTGCCCGCCACGGTCAGGTTGTAGTAGATCAGGTTGATGGCAAAGCTGAGCCCGGTGGGAGCCGGTCGTTGCCATGTTCCGGCATCGATGCTCTGGATCGCCCCTCGCATTTTGATCACCACATCCGAAGTTTCATTGGTCGTGTGATCCACGATCGCCCCCCGCATCGTCAGGGGGAGGTTGCGTACCGAACCAGTTCCAAACAGCCGATACATATCGTATTCGAGCGACGCCAAAGTGAATGATGCGGTCAACGGCTGCATGCCCACATCGATAGAAACGGGGGTATCAAATCCCCCGGGAAGGTGTTGCTCAGTCTGCAGGGCGAGCAGGGGAGGCGACAAGGTGAGAACCTTGCCGACATAGCCCTCGCCATCCACAAATAGGGTGAAATTTCGAAGTAATTTGGGGAGCATGATCAGGTCCGTTCAAAGGGGAGAGAAACAACAGAACGTGGCGAGCGCATCACGCAAACAATGAATCGTAATAGTCAATGTTGCGCTGCACGCGGAAGGTGATGTACTGCGCGGGTGCTGGGGGTTCGACGTCGAAATCGACATATAGCTTGCCATCGCTCAATGACGCAGGCGAGTTGAGGTCGGGGTCGATGGTGGCACGTCCGCCTAGGATCGCGCCCCTTGCCAGCAATCCGCGGAGGTAATTGTTGATCGTTTCTTCGATGTCGCTCAGCAGGTTACTGGTGATCGGACGATCAACGGCCCAGAGCAGGGCGTCGTCGATGGAGTCGATGATCGTGTCGACCGTCCGCCGCACCGATAAGAATTGATATTGACTATCCGCCGGATAAAGCGACGTATTGCCCCATAGACGAAGCTGGCCGCCTCGTCGCGTGATCGCAGCAACCTTGGCATCATTGATCGTCTGGGCAAGGGCATCATCGAGGGCAGGCGAGGTATCCTCGATCCCCAGCAGGGCAATGTTCGATGGCGACCACCAGAATCCATACTCGGCATCGCGGCGGGCAATCGCCCCTGCAACATAGCCGTCTTGGGCAACAGTGGCGTCTGCCCCCGCGGGGGTTACCGGCGGCCAGACTGGGAACAATCGCTCCGAGGCTGTGTGCGCCGAAATATCCGCAACCACGGCAGCCGCCGAGGCAGAGTTCAAACCAACGATCCCGACGCCGCGCACAAGCTCGCACACCTTGGTCATCGCGGTCGAAACGGAGTCCTTCCATGCGTAATCGGCGGCGACAATGATTTTCGGGGTGTAACCCACCTTCGACCCGGCGGTGGACAAGGCATAAATGCCCGTTCGTGCCGCCAAATCGCCGATGTAGTTGGCAATGGTTGTTGTTTCATCAAAGAGGTTGTTCACCTTGCCCTCAGCCACGCGGACCACCACCACGGGGGTCTCGACTTGCGCGAAGACGCCGGCAACAGCCTCGGACAGGGCACCGCCACCTAGGGCAACAATGCCATCATACCCGTTCAATAGGACGGGGGTGTTCAAGGGGAAATCGCTGGCTTTGGCTGATTCTGCCACGCCAACAATGCCGACCACTGATGTAGATACTTGTGACACGGTGCGGGGGCCTTCGGTGACCTCCAGCACATTGATTCCATGGGGTTCGGGCATGAGTCTTTTCCTTATAGGGTTGGAAATGCGTGACGCGATACGTTGCGTATGGCGTCACAGCGGTCGTTGAAGAGGAGGTGGGAATGGCGTTAGCCCGGTGCGCTAGGGATAGGCACTCGGAATTTCGAGGTAGTCCAGAACCTCGACCGTCACCGTCACCCGCGCGGGCACCAGACGTGCCAGCTGTACCTGGGCGGCATTCGATAGCAGGGATGGGGACACATTGGGCATTTCCTCGGTTCCCGCGATGATGATGGCGGCTTCGGCGTGGGTTCGCCCTTGGTCAGCGAAGGTGTAGGTGCCATCAAAAACAAAGTCGGTGAGCACGGGCAGCCATGTCAGCCGCTTCTCCGCATTCTGAACAGGGATATGCCCGACAAATTGGCGTTGCAGGGGACGTTCTGACAAGGCAACGGTGTACTTCCCCCCCTCGGCGTAGAGTTGCATCGCAGCCTCACGCAGCACACCCCACGCGCCAAGCCTTTGCTGTTGCTCGAAGGGATGCTCGATCAGGGTGCGGTTTTCTGCCGAGTCTCCCGTCCAATTCACGGGATTGAACATCCATCCCAGCCAAGGCAGCAAGGCCTCATCGACGTCATTGGCATGCCATACCGCTAGAGGTTGCACCCCCTGGATGGCATCGAAACGGTCATCGAACAGCGTCTCGATCCCCACCATCAGGGGTGTGGCATGGGGGGTGAGGGGGGTAGTCATGGCTCAACCTCACTCTGCTTCTTGCAGGACGGAGATCGTCCACGTGTACAAATACCAAGCCAGCCCATCGCTCGGAGGAAGGTCACCGGTGGTGAGGGCGAAAAATGGTGCCTCATCGGAGTCGTTGATCGCGATCGATACCGACAGGTCGCTCGACCGGACACCGCTGGGATGCACGGCGGCATATAAACCACTGAGGGGGATCGACTCGTTGATCAGATAGCGATCGGTGCGAAAAGCGGCGAGGTTTGCTTGCACCTCGTCTTCGATCACCGACGGGTCAGGGCCGGGGCCAACGGTTATCGAGGCGTTTACTTTGTAGTACTGTTGCTGCACCGCCGTGACATTCAGCACGTCGCAAACAGCACGAATGTTAGGGCCGTTGAGGTAGTCCGCGACTCCTCCTTGCAAAGAGGCATTGGCCGTATCATTGATGCTTGACACCGGATTCCAATCCCCCAGCACCTGCACATCGATGGTATACCCGTGTTGTGAGGCAACCTGAACGTCTTTCACGCTAATGGGCAAATCGAGGTCGTGGGTGAGCGTGTTGGTGAACCGCGCCGCCCCGAAGTTGAGCGTTGTCGTCCACTGGTCGGCGTGATAACGATAGGCGGAGGCGGTTCCAGCATTCGAGTACGACTCGGGCGAGAGCTGGATGCGGGAGCGAAAGTCGGCATCGGTCTCGTCTTCCTTGCGGTCGAGATTCCAATACGATCCCAAATTATCGAGGTCGGCTCCGGTGGCGGAGGGCAGCATCACGGCGCGCACCGCAGCATTGACCCGCGACCGCATCAGTGTTTCACGATAGGCAAGGGATTCCAGCAGGGCGACCAGAGGCTCGCCGGGGTGGGCGAGGCGTTCCGCAGAAAGCGGGAAGTCGTCAAGGGCAAGCAGGTAGGTTTTGTACTCCTCGACCAACGTGGAGACGCTTATCTCTTCGATGGCATCGGGGACGGGCAGGGTTGAAAGGTCTATTCTGACTGGCATAGCGAGATGGCTGTAGGGCACCCTCTAGGAGAATCGAGGCGGCGACATCACTGGGCAGTGTTGCATTCCAGTGGCAGCAGTGAAGGCAGTGGTCGGAGGGGTGGAAGGGCGTGCCCCCGCCGGGGTGGGGTGTGCCTTATCCGGTCGTCGCTTGTACCGAGAGCGGTGAAGACTGCCACCATCCCGCGACATCGAGCTGCAACCGCCCTGCCCCGGCATCGGTCACCGTCACCTGATTGAGCTGGAACTCTGGCAACCACGTGTAGCAGGCCGCGGCTATGTCGGCGACGATGCCCGAGATGGTCTCACCATTCAGCGGGGCATCCAGCCAGCTATCGAAGTCGATGCCGTAGGTGGGATGCAGGATGCGGCTGTTTGTCCGTGTTTGCAGGAGATCGACCAGCAGTCGGCTTCGCCAAGTAGCATCCGAGTCGACTGTTCCATTCGTG
This sequence comes from Alphaproteobacteria bacterium, assembly GCA_022599995.1. GTDB lineage: Bacteria > Pseudomonadota > Alphaproteobacteria > CBDBCS01 > JAHZLG01 > JAHZLG01. The sequence goes on from JAHZLG010000227.1 coordinate 8,511, forward strand.
GCATTCATGGGATGTGACCTAGGGACGGGAGTGTTGGGAAGGAAAAGGTGGCAGGGTAAGGCAAGACCCCGGGGCGAATGTCAGCGTGGATGGTTCTTTGAGGTTGGCGACCGGAATTTCCCTGACAGACGAGGATTCCTTTGAGCGTTGGTGATCGCGTTGGGCTTGGTGTGCACTATGCTTGCAGAGTGCAGCCAGCATGGACTCGACAACGCTCCCCACAATTGCTTCGACAAAGAGTTGGGTTTGCGGTGCACGTTCGATGTTGAATCCCTTGGTTTGCAGGGCATCGACCGTTTGCTGTTTCGTTTGTTCTACGGTTACCTTGCGCTCTTCTTCGTCCATTGGGCCTTCCTGCGGGACACTGTCTTGCGGGGGCACATGGCGGAGACCGCGGTCACCATCGGCGACGGGGGGCATGGCGTGGGTCTTGTGGCAGTCGCCCTCCCCTATCCACTCGTAGCGGCAGGGCATCACCCGTTCGAGGGTTTCCGCCCCGGCTTGATGGGTCGCTTCCTCATTTGACCTGGACGCTTGCATTGCCGCCGGGGTGTGGGGCGCCGTTAAAAAGGCAGAGGGTTGGGATTCCCTTGACGGCGGTAGCCATGCAGTTCCCACTTGGGGTGGCGGGGTTGTTGCTCCCGATGGTAAGGTCGTTTCCGGTGACCTCGACTGATCCGGTTGCCGAAATGGCAGCATCTCCCCCGACATCGAAGGAGGCGTTGCCATCGACCGAAACCGTAGCAGCTCCTGCGAAGGCGATGGTGGCGTTGGACTCCCCATTGATTGTGATGGGGCCGGTGCTTGCGATGGCGGTGCTCCCTCCTGCGCGAAGGGTGACATCGGATTCGCTGGTGATAGCGATTGGCTGTGCTGCATCGAGGGCAATTCCTCCGCTGGCTTGGACGGTAGCGTTGCCTTGGACGGTGATGCCGAGGGCTTCCTCGGCAACGAGTAAAATGGTCGGAGCATTGATCTTGATCGTTTCGTCGGAGAGAATGTCGGCGTCGGGAGGCACGGTTGGCGTGTGGAGCCCGCAAAGCACGAACCCATCATCGATGGTGCCGCCCGGAGACAATACGAGGGCTGCCTCGCCTACCGATGGCACGCGATACAGACGGACTGCCCCTGCCGCGGGAATGAAGTAGGGCAGCCATGGGGTTGTCAGCTCGCCCGACCGCACTTTGCATGTTCCCGTGATCGGGTTTGCTTCGGCGACCACCCCTGCGCGGAGCATGTTCTGCACGCGGCGATTGAGGTCGCTCAAGACCCATGCGGTGTTGGTGATGTTGGCAGCACTGGCAGCACTGGCACTGGTATTGGCACTAGTGTTGGTGTTGGTATTGAATACGGTCATTGGCCTATCACGCTTTCGTAACTGTCTTTGTGGTCGGGTCCGATGTTGGGGGCAAATCCAATGTGAACCGACTCGAGCTCGCTGCCGACTGAGGGCTCGGCGACCTCATAGGTGCGGCAGCTCACGGTGATTGCCCACTTCCACAATCCGTTTTTCCGCCCATCGAACCGGATGGAATCAAGATGCAACAAGGCATCGACCGAGAGGGCAACGCCACTCAAGGCCGTGCGCAGCTGTTCCAAAATGGCGTAGGCGGGAGCCGCCGGCTCGTCTCCCCGCAGCCAGCGGTAAAGCAGGCTAAGGGCGAATTGATAGGTCACGGTGTGATTGACCGTGTCTTTGTACTCGACGGCTTGCAATCGAATGGTGAGAGCCCCTTTTTCGTTCTTCAGCTGGAAGCTTTCGGGTTGCTCGGGAAAATCGACCACGGGCACGGCGGTGATCACCGACCCGAGGTAGCTCTTCAGCTGGGCTTCGCGTATTGCTATCGCGATCATGATCTCTCCTTCAGACGGTGAATCGGCGTTGATAGGGGCGAATGCCGCCGTCGGCAAACACAGCTTCCTGCCCCTTTGCTGCGACGCGCAGCGAGCTCGTGTGTGTCTGGATGGGGTATCCACTGCCGAGCGACTGCGTTCCCGTGGCGAGGGCCTGCAGCCGCCGTGTCGCGTCGGCATAGCGTTGCGAAACGACCTCGGCGATTTCCCCGCCGCCATTTTCGGCGGTATCACGCAATTTGTAGCGTGCTATATCGGCGGCAAGATCGATCACGACTTGCGGAGGCGGCGACAACGGCAGCTCATAGCGCTGGGCAAGATAGGCGTCTATCTCAGCCTCGGCATTGGCGATGGCGAGGGTTACTTTGTCCTCATTGATGACCCGCGGATCACCACTGCCAGCGATGTCGACCATCTCGTCACCGTAGCGGGTGAGAAGGTTATCGATTGTGATGTATGGCATGGTCAAATTGCTCGGCGTGAGAAAGAAGAATCACTTTGCGCTGAGAGCACCTGACTGCCGAGCTTGACACGCGCGGCAGTCAGTTTCCCCACGCAGCGGAACGGATTAGGCTGTAACGAACTTGACTACGACAGCGGCATCCTTCGCCGTGACAACCGCGACGCGATCATAAGTCACCCCATACACCCAGCTCTTCGTCGGGTTGTCGTAGTAGGGGGATTCCACCGCGGGATTGCCGCGAAGGGTGTAGGTGTAGCCAAATGATGGCTCTTCCATGCCCGCGGGGGATTGGGGGGCATAGGCGAGAATGGCAAGGAAATTGCTGTCGCTCCACCACACATTGTTGAAGCCACCTTCGCCTTCGCTGTAGACAGCTTTGCCGACTACAACTCTTTCCAGGTCGAACAGTTTGGCAAGGGCATCCGTGGTTACGGTGTTGTTCTCGCTGTATGTCAGTCGATCCAGGATGATGCTGCTCGACGCCAATCCTTGATAGGCTGAGGGGGACATGATCATGACATTCGGATAA
>JAHZLG010000228.1 GCA_022599995.1 Alphaproteobacteria bacterium
CTCGTGGTCTTCGCGATTTTCTTGGTTGCCCCACTCGAAGCCGATGGCCAGTCCAACCAAGGACAGGCCCCCGCTCCGGAGGAGTTCAACCCACTCGAAGCAGTTGCCTGTCCTCCTGTTCGAGCCCCCCTGCAAGCCCTATCCGTCGCCTTCGCCCAAACACAATTGCGAATCGACGAAGTCAGCGGAACCTGCACCGTCGAAAGCAAAACGCGCATCGTGTTTCGATTGCGGGTTGTCACGACATTCGCCGATCAAGAATCGGGCAGCCAAACAGCAAGTGTTCCTGTCTTTGTTGCCCTCACCGATGACGATCACGTGCTCACCCGACGCGTGACCGCCCTGCAAGTGGACGGTGGAAAAGAAACGCCGCAGACGCACCATGTCGAGTTTGTCTATGAATACGACCGTCCGCTCGACTCAATGATCATCTTCATTGGATTGCTTCAGCCGCGCGGCGACTCATAAAAAGCATCCGTCGCGCATCATTGCTCGAAAGCAACCGAGTACGGGGCGACACCGTTCACGAGGCCACCCCTGAGGGCACCCCTGAGGGCGGGGTCACGAAGGCGTGCGTGAGGCGATTCAAGATTGCGGTCACGAGGGCACCCCTGAGGGCGGTCACGAAGACGTGCACGAAGGTGGTCGCTCAGGCGTGCGTGAAGGCAGTCACTAAAGCGTGCGTGTTGCCGATGTCGTGTTTTCCCAGCGATGCCACGCATCTGACTGTTGCATCGCGTCTGATGTGCCTTGATCGACAACCTTGCCATTTCCAAGCAGGATCACGTAATCAGCGTGTTGTCTGACAAAATCCGCATCGTGGGTTGCCACTATCGCTATCCGGTTGGTGGTCTTGATCCATTGGGCTGTGCTATGGCTTAGCCGCGCGCGCAAGGTGGGGTGCAGGGCTGAGAAGGGCTCATCGAGCAGGACAACCGGGTGTCGCGTTGCCAAAAGCCGTGCGAGCGAAATTCGACGTTGCTCGCCCCCGGACAGGGCGTCTGCGCGTCGGTGCATCACTGAGGACGGCAAATCGACTTGCTCGAGCAGGTGTCGCACTTTGGCAGTCTCGTCGGTTGCCCACGGGACGGAGGAGGTGTCCCGTTGATCGGCTAGGTTACGGGCGGGTGTTGGGCAAGATGAACCGTGCAGACGAAGTCTCTGGCAGCGTTGCCAAAGGCGGGTTTGCCATGCACGCGGCAACCGGGGAGCCCATGCGATTCTGATATTGTCATAGACACTCAAGTGTCCGAACAGGTCGTGTTGCTGCTGCACTATCCCGATGGGCCGTGACCCCAGTGGTGTCATCGTGTGATCTTCCCCGAGAACAACAAGCCTGCCACCAGACGACGGAACTAACCCCACCATGGCAGACAGAAGGGTGGTTTTTCCCCCACCCGAGGGGGCAAGCAATGCCACGATGATGCCTTGCGCCGCAAAGAACGGCTGGGCGACAAGTCGATCGCCTGTCTGCGTGGATGGGGACGACGGCGAAAGAGGATGCTGCACAGCGTGCTGAAGGCTTCGCTGCGGATGGGAGACAAGGCTCGGCTTGGTCGGCTGATCGGTGTGCACCTCGGGTTGCACCAATGCCTCTTTGGTGACGCCCAGCGCAACACTCACTGATAAGGGCGAGGCGTCATCGTGTGCCGAGGGGTTTGCCTCCAGTGCGACGCTGAAGCGGTCAAGGTGCAAATTCATAGCCCGAGTGACGGATAAGGTGATTGGCAGGGCTTGCGGGACAGAGGGCAATCATTGGCATATCCCGTAAGGCACGGCAAGCAGGCACGGCAAGTAGGCACAACAAGCATTGACCTGACTGACTATCGATATGACAGCTAAGCTGACCATGGCGACATCCTGCAAGACACACCGTTCGTCAGGCTAGATCGGTGCTTTGCCCCCCTTGCCCCGATAAGTCAAGGACATCACGCCAAGGGCGACAATCGCCAGCAATGCCACCAGAACGCTCGCCTTGCCAAACTGATAGCTCCCCATCAATTGCAAGACAAGCCAACTGAGCGTCGGGAAATTATCACCCCCGAAGAGGGCGATGGCGGCAAGCTCCCCCAGGGCGAAAATCATGGTGCCGCCCCACGCTTGCCGTACGCTCGGCGCAATCAACCGGAGGTTGATGCGGGTCAGCAAGGCAAAACGCGCCACGCCGTACAGTGCCGCCAACTGCCGATGCCGTTGCCGAAGCTCGGACAGCTGCGGGTGGATGATGCGAAACGCCAGCGGCATGGCAACAAAGACCCCGACCGTCATGGCGGCAACGATGGTCGGCCACTGTTGCAGCACATAGGGTCGCAGCAACAAGAACAGCCCCACAGCCACCACCATCGAGGGAAAGACAAATCCAATATCGGGAATGCCCCTTGCCCCCCAGCCGTGCCTGTCGACCATCTCTGAGGCCACAACAGCAAGACCAACCGCCAGCGTTGCCACCGCGAGGGACAAGCCGAGCGAATTGGCCAACGCTCGGTGCGTTTGTGGATCAACAAGGACGCCGAGGTGTTGGCCGTCGATGGCGAACACGGTCGCCAAGGGCAGCATCGACCATATCACGATAATCAAGATGCCAACTGCGCGAAATCCAGCATAACGCCCACCACCTTGAACCCGAGGCCTTTTCGCAGCACTGCCCTGCGCACTGCCCTGCGCACCGCCCTGCGCACCGCCTTGCGTGCGGCCTTGCACACTGTTGTGATTCCCTCGAGCCCCCTGTGATTGGCGACCGTGACGCCCTCCCCTTTGCACAAACACCAGTGGCACAACGATCAAAAGATGGCAGAGGGTAAGTATCCCCGCGACAAGAAAGTTGGCGTCATAGAGCAGGTATTCATAGATGGCGACCTCGATGGTGCGGTGGTTGCCCCCCAGCACCAGCACCGGCACAAAGCTCACAAGGCACACCATGGTCACATAACGCCACGGCAAAAAGGCGGCAATCAGCGGCCGGTCGACTGCCCAGGGTGTAACGCCGTACAGCCCAATCAATGCGGCATTGTCGCGGCGCGCGAGGAACAGCACCGGCTCGAGGACGAGGGCGATAAAGGCAGCATTGTAGATGGCGTGCACCAACACAATGCCACGAAGCCCAAACAACCACTGTCCATTGATTTCGACTGTTGTTACCGCGGCGAGGACACGCGTGCCCCATCCACTATGCCCCCAGACGGCAGTCACGCCAAACACCAGCACAATCGGCGGCAGCAGCACTGTCACCCATAGGAGGGTACGCAGGTGGCGTTTCAGCGAGTGGGAAAGGCCAAGCAGGGTATAGAGGTAGACCATCCCCAACCCGGCACTGACCAACAACGACAACGCGGTCTGAACAAGGCTAAAGCGGACAATGTCCAGCAATTCGTTCCCATCAATCAGCAAAGCAGCCACCAAACCGAGATGAGAAGACGGGGCGATCGTCGCAATGTGTGCGCCGGTTGGCCGCAATGGTCACCTGCAGCTGCCCGTTCGAAATCCCACCCACACCAAATGGTCGCCTGCAATGGTCACCTGCAGCTGCCCGTTCGAAATCCCACCCACACCAAAACGAAGGGCATACCACCTGTATGGTATGCCCTTCACCGAGGTCGTCGCCCCAAACCCGCCTTGCGACAAACGAGCCTTGCGGCGATCCGCGGTTACAACAGTCTCTTGCCCTTGCGCCGCGAGGCGGACACCGTCAGCTTAGACCGAGTAGTACATCTTAAATTCGATCGGATGCGGCGAGGATTCAAAGATAGAGACCTCTTCTGATTTCAGCTCAATGTAGCTATCGATGAAGTCGTTATCGAACACATCACCTTTGAGCAGGAAGTCGCGATTGGCATCGAGTGCGGCGAGCGATTCGCGCAAACTCCCTGCGACCGTCGGGACATCCTTTAGTTGCTCGGGAGGCAGGTCGTAGAGGTCTTTGTCCATAGGCTCGCCCGGGTGGATGCGGTTCTCGATGCCGTCGAGCCCAGCCATCAGCAGGGCCGTAAACGCCAGATAGGGATTGGCCGCAGGATCGGGGAACCGCACTTCCACGCGCTTGCCCTTGGGCGAAGCGACATAGGGGATTCGACACGAAGCCGATCGATTGCGCGCCGAGTACGCCAAAAGAACGGGCGCTTCAAACCCGGGAACAAGGCGTTTGTAGCTGTTCGTGGTGGGGTTTGTGAAGGCATTCAGTGCTTTGGCGTGCTTGATGATGCCGCCGATATAGAACAAGCAGTTTTCCGACAAATCGGCGTAGAGTTGTCCGGCGAAGGTGTTTGTGCCGTTCTTCCAAATCGACTGGTGCACGTGCATCCCCGAGCCGTTATCACCAAAGATTGGTTTCGGCATAAAGGTTGCCGTCTGCCCGTACGAATGGGCGACCATGTGGGTCACGTACTTATAGATTTGCATCTTGTCGGCCACCGAGAGCAACGTGTCATAGGTTAACCCAAGCTCGTGCTGTGAAGGTGCGACTTCGTGGTGGTGCTTCTCCATGACAAGCCCCATGGCCTTCATGGTCGTGACCATCTCGGCACGGAGGTCTTGCCCCGAATCAACTGGGGGGACAGGAAAATACCCGCCCTTCACCGCCGGACGGTGGCCGTGGTTGCCTCCCTCAAGATCGATCCCCGAGCTATAGCTGCCCTCTTCGGACTCGATCTGGTAGAAACAATTCTCGGCACGGACGTCAAATTTCACGGCGTCGAACACAAAGAACTCTGCCTCGGGGCCAAAAAATGCTGTGTCACCCAAACCCGTCGACTGGAGATAACTCAACCCGCGCTTGGCAACTGACCGAGGGCACCGGGCGTAATTTTGTCCCGATGCGGGTTCGATAACATCGCAAAACAAGATAAGCAGGGGTTGGGTCGCGAAGGGGTCGACCACAGCAGTGCTTAGATCGGGGATCAGAATCATGTCGGATTCATTGATCGACTTCCAGCCTGCGATGGATGAGCCATCGAACATGATGCCGTTCTCGAGCATGTCGTCATCAACCGTGTCGACGTGCTGCGCCGTATGGTGCCATTTCCCACGAGGATCGGTGAAACGAAAATCAACATAGACGATGTCATTGTCGGCGATCATGGATTTGACGGATTCGATGAGCTCAGTCATTGGGGCACTCCAGAGGTGTTGGGTGGTTAGTCCGGGAGGGAAAAGGAAGTCGAGGGGGATGGGGGGGTAGCTTGGGTTTATGAGCAACGATGGTGATCGAAGCAAGGCGTCGTGTTGGCAGGTGAAGACCCCTAGAGGCACGCCCTGAGGGATGCTGCTGCGTTGCCGTAATCAACCATACAGGACATAACTGGCAAGGCCTTCACCCGTGGCGTTCTCTGCCCCAGCATTGGTTGCTATGCCCTCCTGCGAGGCAAATCCTATAGACAATGAGTAAGCCAACGACCGAGGCAATAGGCACAAGAAATACGCCGCGAGCGCCAAAGAATTGAAACGTGGTAAGGCGTCGTCAGATAGCACTGTCGCCGCGTTCACCTGTCCGAATACGGATGGTTTCTTCGACAGGGAGAATGAATATTTTGCCATCACCAATGCGTCCGGTATGGGCAGCTTGTTCGATGGTCTCGACCACTTTTTCGACCATGCTGTCTTCGACCACGATCTCCAGCTTGATCTTTTGCAGGAAGTCGATGACGTATTCGGCACCACGATAAAGCTCGGTATGGCCGCGTTGTCGACCGAATCCTTTGGCTTCAGTGGCGGTAATCCCCCTGATGCCAATCTCATGCAGTGCTTCTTTGATCTCATCGAGC